>DATJFU010000440.1:0-2153 GCA_035495495.1 Bdellovibrionota bacterium | reverse complement strand
CCAGAGCGGTGACTGGCCCCGCTTGTTGAGGGGGGGCAGGAGCTCAGCGATGAGCTTTTGTTTGAAAAGCTTGCGGTTGAGGCCGAGAAACAAGAAGCGGACAAACGAGATCTGCCGCCCTACCCGCTCGTCTGTGTTTCTTTCGGCGCTGTCGACCACGAGCCCGCCGATCTCCGAGGGGCCGTCGGTGTCCCACTTGAGCTCGAGCGTGCCGTGGATGAATCCGGTGCTGATGGTCTTGGAATACTTTTCTTCGCTGCCCACCTGAAAGTAGAAGTGGGGCGCATCCTCGGTGCCGTGCTGGCCCGCGATCATGGCGGTAGCCACGACCTCGCGCTTTTCGACGTCCTCGGCGACGAAGATGTACTTGCTGTCCCCCTTGGCTTTGACCTTGCCGTTAAAAGCCTGGGTGGAACGTTGGATCCTGGATTTGAGAAGCTCGCGGTCGTCGGGAAGATTGAAGAGTCCCGGAATCTGGGCGTACCGCTCCAGAGCCGGAAGATCCTGCTCCTGGATTTCTCTGAGCAAGATCACGTGCAGACCCTTTCAATGAGCTGCTCGTAAAAGTGGGTCGCCTTCTGGATGTCCTCGAGCCTGACGTGCTCGTTGGGACCGTAGATCCCGCCGTCCGCGCCACCGGGCCCGAAACAGGCCACGTCGTAGCCCTTCTTGGCGAAGAATCCCGCCTCGGAGTTGAACGAAGACTTGCGGGCCTTGCTGACGACGCCCGCGGCCTCGAGGGTCTCGGCGCATTTGAGCACCCACGGGTGATCCGCCGGCAGATCCAGCTCCGGGGCCGACGTCTCGAGATCCACGGACACGTTCAGCGACGGATACCGGGCCGCGACCTTGGCGATGCCGGTGCGCACCTTCTCGAGAAGATCCTTCTCGGACGCGCCCGGAAGCATGCGCACGTCAAAGAGCAGCTCGGTGAGGCTCGGCGCCTGGCGAACGGCGCTCAGGCTGGTCGTGGCCTCCGGCGTCTCGTAACCCGGGTCCCGGCGATCGGCCATGCCCGAGGCGAGCTCTTTGACGAAGGTCGTGAGCCCCGTCAGGCACTCAAACAGGACCTCGGGCAAGAAGCCGATGCCCATGTCGCCCAGGCCCCCGAGCTCGATCTCAAATCCCGATGGGTCCGCGCCCTGGGTGACGTCCCTGAAGAAGCGTTTGAAGTCCTCGAACTGGTGCGAGGTCAGATAGAACTCGGCCGTCGCGCGGTCGGGGATCTGGTTGAGGAGGGTTCCACCCGACAAACGCGTGAGGCGCGTCTCAAAGCCGCTCTCGTTGGCCCGGCCGATGAATTTGAAGAGCTGGGTGACGGCGTTGAATCCGTCCTCGGGCAGGGCCGCGGGCCCCGAGCGGCCGATGGCGTGCAGATTGACCCGCCGGTTGAAGCCTTTGGCGTCGCGGTCCACCACGTGGTACCGCACGGCGATCTTGAAGAGGGCAGCCGACTTGTGCGCGTGCACGACGTCGAGCCCCGTGGGCAAGCTCACGAGCACCCACCGCGGATTCACGGCGAGGGACTGGATGAGGTACTTGACCCCGTACATGCCGGTCTCGGCGCCGCAGGTGCCGACGACGTAAACGGGTTCGCGAAGCTTGCGCTCCCGAAACCGTTGGGCCGCGTGCAGGCGGCAGAGAAAGTCGATCTTGGCGTTGGCGGTGCCGAGTCCGTAGAACGCGTCGTCGCGCACTTCGAGACGGTAGGGGTCGCCGTTGCATTCGGTCCACGCCGACGCCTGGCCGGGCTCGCCCGTATCCAGGTGCGACACGAGCAGGAGTCCGCGGCGGATCTTACGTTCCACCAGGGGATTGCCCAGGACTCCGATCACGTTGAACTGCCGTTGGGAGATGCGCGGCTGCGAATGCATCACCTGCTGGACCGTGACCTTGAAGCCCCGCTCCCTCAGGACCCCGGAGGACCAATTGGCGGCCTCCTCGTTTCCGTCCACGCTGACGGAGGGGATCCGAATCAAATCTCTAGCTTCATCGGTAAAGCGCCGCATGCCGAATTCCGAAGGAATATCAGACGCTTATTTTTCTTGCAAGGCGCCGGAGCGCGGGGTGATCCTAGGGGCGTGGTCCTCCTTTTATTACTCGGAATTCTTCTGAACCCGGCCGCCCAGGCCGACGGCTTTGAGGATCTCCGC
>DATJFU010000439.1:0-7526 GCA_035495495.1 Bdellovibrionota bacterium | reverse complement strand
GGTGTCGGCGTACTCCCAATAGTTCTGAAAGCTGTCGATGACCGCGCGGACGGCATGGCTGGTCTTGCAGGCGTCCAGGTGCCGGATGGCGGGCTTGTCCTTGCATCCCCAGGAGCTCAAGGCAAAGGCGAGCAAAACGAGTGCATGGGCACGGGACTTATTGCGCAGTTCCATATTACCAGGCTGCCACGGAGGGGGGCCGGGGAGGACTGAGGGGATCTGGCGAGATTGCGGACCCTAGATCGCGACGTCCGCAGAAGGGCCCAGGTCGTCCAAGCCCACGGGAGGGGGCGGCGGTCCCAGGTGGCCGTCCTGGTCCGAGGGGCGCGAGTCGCCCGTGCCGGGCTCAAGCCAGGTAAAGGCTTTGGAGGTCGAACATTTGAGTGATAGGAGAAAGTCGAGGTCGCTACCCTTGATGTGATCGATCGCCTTCAATGCGTCTTTGACCTGCGAGCGATTCTCGGGGTTGAGGCGTGCCAGAAGTTCGAGGCCGTGGGCGATCTCCTCGGCACTGTCATAGCCGGGGAGTTTCTCGGTGTAGGGCTGGAGGGTGCAAGCTTCGCCCACGATCCGGCCGTTCTTCACGGTCGGGCCGCTCTCGCACCCCGGATGGTTGACGATGAGCTGGTCCCGGACCCGGCCGATCTCGTGCTCGGCGTACTCCAGGACCTCGCTTGAGAACTTCTCCTCGAAAGAAACGATCTTGTCTCCGCTCGAAGGGTGCGCTTTTCCCAGGTAGGACCGGGCGCACTCCTTGATGGAGTAAGCTTGGTTGGAGCAAAGGTAGTTATGGACGTCCGTCGCGAAGTCTTCACTGGCCACCGCGTAGGTGGTCCGCGGAAGGAGAACCCACCAGGCGTCGTGGATGTTCTTGCGCGCGACCTCGGACGCAAGGCCGTCCTTGTCGGTTTGGGTCAGGATGTACTCGAGGGCGTTCTTGTACTTATCGAGCTGTTTGGCGAACTCCGGCCGGGTCGCGCATTCGTCGAGCCGCTTGGGTACGGGGGTCGAGGGATCCTCGCATCCCGTCGAAGCCAGGCTGGTTGAGGCCAGGAGGACGAGGGTTCCCCAAACTTGGATACGGCGCTTCATGACTCCATCGTCCCACCTTTTTCGGAGATCCCGGGCTGATGGGATCTGGCGAGATTGCGGGGGGGCCGCCCGTTGGGTTAGGCATGCCCCATGGTTTCTACCGCCTCCGAGAAAACCGTCGAGATCCTGGCCGAGATCCGCGCCTGCATGGAGCTCAAGGGCGAGAACGTCTTTAAGATCCGCGCCTACGAAAAAGCCGAGAAGGTCCTGCACGGCCGCGACGACATCGAGGCCCGGGCCAAGGCGGGGACCCTCACCGAGCTCCAGGGAATCGGCAAAGGCATCGCGGCCGTCGTCGAAGAGTTTCTCAAGACGGGCCGGAGCGAGGAGCTCGAAGAGCTCCGTAAATCCATTCCACCCGCCCTGCGTGAGCTCTCGCGCGTGCCGGGCCTGGGACCCAAAAAGGCCCAGACCGTCATGCAGGAGCTGGGCATCCAGAGCTTGGGCGAGCTCGAGTACGCCTGCCGCGAAAACCGCCTCGCCGGGCTCAAGGGCTTTGGCGAAAAGATGCAGGCCAAGATCCTCGAGGGCGTGCAGTTCGCGATGGCGACCCAGGGACAACTCCGCTGGGTCGACGCCCAGGCCCATGACCGGGCCGTGCGCGACGCCCTCCGTGCCGCGGGGGTGGAATTTGAAGGCGCCGGCGCGTTTCGTCGCCGCCTCGAGGTGATCTCCGATCTCGAGTACGTGGTGAAGCTGTCCGGTGCGGGGCCCAAGGCCGGCCGCGGCGGGGCGGCGGATCCGCGTGCGGCCGCAGAAGAGGGCCTGAAGCGCTTCTTGGGCCATCAGCCCGGAGCTCTTCCGGTGAAGCTTCATTTCGCGGAGGTCCCGCGCTTCGGCACGGCCCTCGCGCGCGCCACGGGTACCCCCGAGCACTGGGCCGCGCTGGGCAAGCCCGACAAGGTCGACGCCCCGACCGAAGAGGCGTTCTACGCGGCGCTCAAGCTGCCCTACATCGAGCCCGAACTCCGCGAGACCGGCGAAGAGGTCGCCCTCGCCCGCGCGGGGGGGCTCAAGGGCCTCCTGCCGTGGAATGGCGTGCGCGGCGTGTTCCACAACCACACGGTCGAGTCCGACGGCGTCGCGACGCTCGAGGAGATGGTCGCCGAGGCCCGCCGCCTGGGCTTTGCCTACATTGGCATCTCGGACCACTCGCAGTCGGCGTTCTACGCTCGCGGCCTCAAGAGCGAGGCGCTCACCGCGCAGGAGAAGGCGATCCGCAAGCTTCAAGAAAAGTACGACGACATCCGCATTTTCTGGGGCGTCGAGAGCGACATCCTGCAGGACGGCTCGCTGGATTACCCGGATGAGGTTCTCGCGCGCATGGACTTTGTGATCGCGTCGATCCACTCGCGGTTTCAGATGGATAAGGCCGCCATGACCGAGCGGATCCTCACGGCCGTGCGCAACCCGCGCACCACCATGCTGGGGCATCTCACGGGCCGCCTGCTCCTGGGCCGCAAGGGCTACGACATGGATTTTGAGCAGGTGTTCGCCGAGTGCACCAAGCGCAAGGTCGTGGTCGAGATCAACGCCCACCCGCAGCGCCTCGACGTCGACTGGCGCTGGGGCCCGCGGCTGCGTGCTTTGGGCGTGAACGTCTCGGTCAACCCCGACGCCCACGAGGTGGCCGGCCTCAGCGATGTCGTGAACGGCGTCGCGGTCGCCCGCAAAGCCCTGCTCCCCGCCGCCCAGGTCGTGAACTCGCGCGACGCCGCGGGGGTGGAGAGGTGGTTGCGGGAGCGGAGCTGAGGCATGAGTGGATTCCACCCAAGATGAGATGGAGAGCGCCCTGATTCCGTGAAGATGGGTGGAAGTGGCCCACATTCTGCCTGGCACCGGGCATGCAGAGCGGCCGGGTATGACGACGCCTACCTGGACTCCGCTCCACCATCTGGTCGCGAGGGTCGAACGCCCCCAGACGCCACTCCAAGACCCTGAGGTCGCCTGCCTTCTCTGGCGGGCGCTGATCCGCTGCTTTCCAGAAGCGGTTGCCTGCGTGCTCATGCCCAATCATCTGCATCTGCTCACGCCGGGGCCGGTCCGAGGACCAAACGCGGGTACCGGTGGTCGGGCGCTTCAGAGGGCGTTGGCGAGGGTGGTGGCCGCCAGGCGGGGGGACTGGAGGTGGGAACGCATACCCGAACCCCGCGAGATTCCGGACCGGCATCACCTTTGGCGGCAGATCCGGTACGTGCACCTCAATCCCTGCCGGGCCGCGCTCTGCACCGATCCACTGCAATGGGTTTGGTCTACTCACCGGGATTGGATGGGGGCCGTCGCACAGCCTTGGGTGAATCTGGACCGCTGGACCCAAGTGTTGGGGTGGAATTCAGTCGGCGACGCGTGCAAAAAACTCCATGCCTATGTTTCGGCCGATCCGTCCGTGAAGGTCACGGGGTCGCCATCACCCCGCGCGCTGGCGGTCGGCGCGAAATGGCGCGGCGTCGACCGTTCGGAGAGGACCGTCGGCGCAATTCGTCGAGCTGCGGCGCTGGCACTACGCCAGCCTGTCGGCGAGAGATACCTTTCGGTCGATCAGAAGCGTCTCGCCCTGTTCCTTGCCGCAGCCCTGACCCCCCTTCGGCCCGCACAAGCAGGGCGCGCGCTTGGGATCAGTCAACAGACCGCCAGCCGGATCCTGCGAGGGTCCAGACCGACCCCCCGAGAGTGGAACGCGGCGCTCATGATCCTGGGGGACCGGCGCATGATTTCGGAGAATGAGTGAATTCCACCCAACTGCAGGGGATCAGAGCGCTCCACCGCAGGTTTTGGGTGGATTTCACCCAACGCCTGCGGCTTGTGATACGCCCCCATCATGTCTTTGTTGGAAGAGCGCATGACCGCCGCCGAGCTCAAGCGTGACAAGACGCGAATGAAGAAGGTCTTGGCGATCCTCAAAGAGACCTACCCCGACGCGGAGTGCGCCCTTCACCACAAAAATGCTTTTGAGCTTCTTGCCGCCACCATCTTGAGCGCCCAGTGCACGGATGTGATGGTCAACCGGGTCACGCCCGTGTTGTTCGCCAAGTACCCGGATGCGCGCGCGCTGGCCAGGGCGCCTCAAGAAGAAGTCGAGAAGATCATCCGCCCGACGGGGTTCTTCAAGAACAAGGCGACGTCCCTGAAGGAGATGTCCAAGGGTCTGCTCGAACGGCACGGCGGAGAAGTGCCCTCGACGCTCGAGGAGCTCACCCGGCTCAGGGGTGTGGGGCGCAAGACCGCAAACGTCGTCCTGGGCAATGCCTTTGGCGTTCCGGGACTGGTGGTCGACACCCACGTCGGCCGTCTCTGCCGGCGGCTCGGATTCACTCGCGAAGAGGATCCAGAACGGGTCGAGCATGAGATGATGGAGTGGGTGCCCAAGTCCGACTGGACTCTGTTCTCCCACCTGCTCATCAGCCACGGCCGTGCGATCTGCGGCGCGCGCAGACCTTTGTGCGAGCGCTGCCCCCTCAACGACCTCTGCCCCAAGGTGGGCGTGCCACCCTCGCCCCAGCGTCCAGCAGGTCACAAGGGCCGCGACCCACTGCCCGACCGTTCCCGTCGGAAGGGTTGACGCGAGGCATGGGGGGGAATATGACCCCACTGACTCGGAGGTTCAAATGCGCGGTCAATTGTTGATTGTTTCTGTCGCTCTCCTGACGGGCGCCCATGCGGAAGCCAAGTACGTCCCCCACGGCCCCTGGCACCAGCCCTGGGAGTCCTGGTGCTCCAAGAACTACCGCTCCGAGAACTATGGCCTGGGCCTGGGCGCCGGGTACCTCGGCGAAGAGCCGGCCCCCGCGAGCACCGTCGATGCCATGTGCATGAGGCTCGGACGGGACGCGGGCAAGAAACTCGCGGCCGACCAAGCGTCGAACCAGCCCTGGTGCCAGGAGGCCTTTGAGGCGTCCCTGGCCGACGGCAAGCAGGCCGCCGTGCAGGTGGTGGGCTCGCCCTCTGAGTGCTCCAACGCGGGCTACGCGTACGGCGTGGCGCTGCTCGAGAATGCCATGCGCCGGGGCCTGGTCGAAGTCGCGGGCGCCGAGTGCATCGCCCAGTACCAAGAGGGCAAACGTCTGGCCGCACAGCACCTCGCCCCGTCCTACACGGGCGACAACCTCCTCGATCACTGCCTGGCAACGGGCAATGACGACGGGAGTCTCTTCGGCCAATGACCCCAGCCGCGCTCAAAGCCCGACTCGAACAGCTCGCGCCCGGAACCGAGGCCCGTGTCACGGACCTGACCGGAACCGAAGACCATTACGAGGCCGTCGTGATCTCGTCCGCGTTCGCCGGAAAGGGGCGCATGGAGTGCCACCGGATGGTGTATACGCTGGTGAAAGAAGAGATGGCGAGCGGCGAGGTCCACGCGCTCACCTTCAAGACCTTTACGCCTGAACAGTTCGGAGGATAAAACCCATGTCCCAACGCCCCGAAATTCAAAAGATCGAAAGTCTCATCAAAGGCAACCGCGTCGCCCTGTTCATGAAGGGCACGCCGCAGTTTCCGATGTGCGGCTTCTCCGCCCGCGCGGTGGAAGTTTTGAAAGCCGCTGGCGTCGAAGAAAAAGAGATCGCCTCCATCAACGTCCTCGAGGACGAAGCCGTCCGTACGGCGATCAAAGAGTACAGCAACTGGCCGACGATTCCGCAGGTCTACGTCAAAGGGCAGTTTCTCGGCGGCTCCGACATCGTGATGGAGATGTACGAGTCGGGTGAGCTTCAGGAGCTCCTCAAGAACTGAAGTCTTCGGGACTCGCGGGGCGAGTCCTTCAGTGCGCGCCCTGCGGTGACCCGGGCGCGGGCTGCGGCTCTCTCAGGCAATCATGTGACTGAAGTGGGTTGCGCTGAGGTTCCACCAGGTAGTTGGTTCCCCCGTCCTGGTACTGCACCATCACGTGGTTCGCTGACCTGACGGTGATCGGATCGAGAGTCATGCCCAGGGCCTTTCCCAGCTCCTCAGCCAGGTTGGCGTAGTTTCGGCAGACACCCGCGCCCGCGCCTCCGGCATAATCCGGGCCCAGATCCTGCGGCTTGGTGGCCGCGGTGAGAAACGAAGCGAACTGTGCATCGTCATAGGTCAGAAGCTGACTCGTGAGGCACTGAACGAGGCAGGCCTTGTGGCAGGCGTCCAAGCCGTCATCTTTGATCTTCTGCGCGAGGCGCTTCAAGAGCGGCTGGATCTCGGTGCGAAAACGGCTGGCCAGGTGGTCGTCTCCACGGAGCATCGTGATCAACCGGACATTGGGAATCATGGGCAGCGCTTCAACGCCCCAGGTGAGGGCCAGGCGGCCTGCTTGGAAGGTGTCCCCGTCCGGGATCGTGGCCGCCTCTTCGTGGTCCGTGCAGGGCAGCTGGCTAAAGTCGGCGCCGAGGCAGGCCGCCCCCACGCGGGCCACGCGGTTGCCGATCTCGTCGGATTGCACGGGAGTCACCGTGGTGCCTGTGTCCGCGTCCGGGTCATCCCCCGAAAGCGAAGACACGCAGGCCCCAAGCAAGAGCCCAAGGGTCAGAAGGCTGACGGTTTGAAGCGGTAGTCGGACCATCCCCTAGGGATTTCGGAGAAATCCTGGGGGGAACTGAAGGAGGAGGGAGAACGAACGCTCAGCCGTGGTTGGCTTTGCGGAGCTTGGAATCCTTGCTGCGCGCCTTGCTCACCTTGTGGGGGAACGGGGCGATGCGCTTCTTGTTGAGGGCTTCCATGTCGCGTTTGCGGATCTTGTTCTTTACCCGGAGACGTTTGGCCATGGGCGTGAGGTAGCACGACCATTGATTTCAGGCAAAGATTGCCGATGAGTCGAAGGTGAAGCGCGGTCACCTCAGTAATATCATCTCATTTAAGTCAACTTTCATCGCTACGGCAGTGGGATTAGTCCTGCTGCTCGTCCTCGCGGAGCCGCTGGGGCAGGGCCACGCCCTCGACCCCAATCCCCTGAGTTCCAAGGACTCCGGTCACGGCGACCCCATCACCGTGGCGGCCCAGTGGGAGGCCCGCGAGCTTCTCAAGCCCGACGCGCGCGCGACGGTGCCGCTCGCACTCGTCGTGAACGGCGTGACGAGCGGCCTCGACGACCTCAAGCGCGACTCGCCCGAGTGGCGGCGCCTCTGGGAGCGCACGCGCATGCTCGTGGGTTACCGCTCGGGCACGCTGAACAGCAGCGAGATGGCCGAGCTGGTGGGCGACTGCATCATCCGTCCCGAGCACACCCCCCAATGCCACTTTCTGAGCCGTGACTGGGTGAGTGAGTGGGGCAAGAACAATCCCTCGTTTCTTCCGATCAACGGATCGCCCGCACGGGATCTGCCGGCGGGCGCGGTCGCATCGGATTCGGGAGACGGAGAAGCGACCGAGGCCGCGCGGGTCGCGGCCGCGTCGCGGGCGCCGGCGTCCGTTCCGGCGCTGACTCGTTCGCAGGTGGTCGGCGCGCTCCAGGACGGCGAGCTTTCGGT
>DATJFU010000438.1:0-6510 GCA_035495495.1 Bdellovibrionota bacterium | reverse complement strand
ACCACCGCGTCGCCGAGCTCATCCAGCGCGCAGAGTTTTTCGAGATGCGTCGCCCCGGGCTCGACCCGGAGCAGACGGTGGTACTCCTGTTCGCCCGCGGTCAGCTGCGCCTGGATCGAGGTCGGAACCGAAAAGAACTCGCCCTCGAGGCCGAGGCTACGGCTCACGCTCTTCATGGCTTCTTCAAAGCGGTACGCCGGAGTGCCCTGCTGGTGCAGGGCCTTGCCCAGGTCCATGATGAATTCCACGCGGCTGCGGATGGTCCCCGTGGCCATCGCTCAGAGCTCCCCGTCGAGCTGGCGGCGGAGATCCACCATGCGGCGTCTCAAGGAACCAAGATCCAGGTAGCCCCAGTGAGCCACCGCGCGGAACTGCACGAGCTTGGAGGCCGGGTCCACGTGAAACTCGAGGTCGTCGGTGAGGCGTAGGATCATGCTCTTGGACCTGGCCTGCACGTAAGACTCACCCGTCTCCGCGACCGCGCGGTTGAGGAGCACCTCCGTCCGGGGCAGCTGCATCAGCTTTTGAACGATGCGCATCGCCGCCTGGCCGGGCACCCGCGTGAGTGGAATCGGCTCCATGCGGTAAGCCGGATCGGCCGCCTCGGTGGAAACGCATCCGGGCCCGCGCGGACATGGCGCCAGACGCCCCCCTTTGACTCCAGTCTCGATCACACGCCCGCAACCGGCCAGGACCAGGAGCGCGATGACGGCGAGGCCCCTCATTTCTTTTTCTTCTCCAGCTTCTTCTCGAGCTCGGCCACCAGGTCCTTGACCTGCTGCAGACTCTCGACGGACTCCAGGCGGTCGGCGCTCGGCATGGGGAGCGCCGCCCCCTTTCTGGCCGTCTCGAGCGCGCCTTTGAGGTCGTCAAACTGGTCTTCTTGCAGCTGCGCCAGAAACAGATAGTTGAGCGGCTCGTCGGGGGCCGTCTGGATCGCGTTCTTGAAATAGTCCCGCGCGCGGTCGTTGCTGCCGCCCAAGATGCCCGGAAGCTTCTTCTCGATGAGGCCCAGGAGCCGCTGGGCTCCTCCGTGCGCGTAGGCCGGGTCGATCGCCTGGGTGGCCTTGAGATGGTCCCGGATCTCGCCCAGGGTAAAGAGCATCTTGAAGACGCCCACGGCGTCTCCGTAAAGCGCGAGCGTGATCGCGGCCCAGAAGTGGCAGGGCGCGCAGCCGGGGAGCGCCTTGGCGGCCGCGACGCCCGCGTGCCGGCCTTCGTCGTAGAGGGCCTTCTTCTTGTCGGAGTCTTTCTCGATCCGGAGGCCCACGAAGTAGCAGCCCATGGCCACGCGCCAGCCCGCCTGCGGATTGCCCGGCATCTGCCTGAGCTTGTCCCGGTAGATCTCGAGCGCCTTGAGCGCCTTGGCTTCGTTGCCACGGTCCTGAAAGAGGGCGTCTCCCTCGTCAAAGACGTCCGCGGGCGGCGGCGAGCCCCCGGGCGCCGCGCGATCGTAGGCCATTGCGGTCGAGCCGAGAAGCGCCAGAAGCACCAGCAGTCCAAGGACGCGCCGCGCGCGTCCGGAGGGCAGAATCATATCCCTAGAATAGCTCAGGCGAGAAAACGCGCCAGGAGATCCGAAACGGGGCCCGGGTCGTCGAGGTGCAGGTGGTGCCCCCCGGGCAACCGATGTAGTTGAAGGTTCTTGATCACATCCTGCCGGCCCTTGGCCAGGGCCGGCTCAAAGGCCATCCCCTTCTCGCCCAAGACCAAGAGAGTCGGCGCCTTGATCGCCTTGAGAAAGGCCAGGATCTCGGCCTCGGTCATACGCTGCGCGCTCGGGAGCTTGAGCCTGACGTCCGTTCGCCAGGTCAGGGCGCCACGGGGGCCGTCCTCGATCGGCGTGAGGGCCCGCTCGATGAGTTCCGCGGCCCCCGCCTCGGACAGGGGACCCACCGCCGCGCGCTTCTTGACCAGGCCGGGGATGTCTTTGGCGGTGTAGACGGGCGGCGTCTTCTCCATGAGTGCCATGACGGCGTCCACGTGCTTGCGCAGGCGCGCGGGCGCTTCGGATTCCACCCCGGAGAACGGGCCCAGCCCCTCGATGAGGGCGAGGTGCGAAATGCGCTCCGGAAACGTCCCGGCGTAGAGCGACGCGATGCCCGCGCCCATGGAGTGCCCCAGGAGGCGGACCGTCTTGAGCTCGAGCGAATCCATGAGCTCGGCGACGGCGGTGACCGAGTCGACAAAGTGATAGCCGTAGGGATCGTCACGGCTCGGCGTGCCGCCGTGGCCGGGCAGATCCACCGCGAACACACGGTAGCCCTTTTCGGCAAGGAGCGGGCCCAGGCCCGAGAAGCTCGCGGCGTTGTCGAGCCACCCGTGGAGCGCGAGCACGGGCTTGCCGCTCATCGGTCCCCACGCCATGCCGGACCAATCCCAGGTGGCCGATTCGATGTCGAACTCTTCGGGCTTCTCGTATTTCATGAAGTCCCTTTCGCGGCAGCCTTGAGGCCCTCTTCTAGCCGCTTGCCCATGTACCGGGCGGCTTCGGAGCGCTGGAGATCGGCGCGGTACACGAGGCAGATGCGGTCCTTGAACGAAGGCGAGCCCTCGCCGAGGGGCTTGAGCCTGAGCGAGCTCAGCCGCCGCGCCACCCGCGTGGGGAGAACGCCGACCCCGCAGCCCGAGGCCACGAGCGCGGCCGCCACCTCGAGGCTCGAGGTCGTGATCTGCCGGCCAAAGATCATCCCCTTGCTCCTGAACTGCTTGAGCAGCCACTGGGTCTGCGCGAGCTCGGGATCGCAGATCAAGCACGCCCTTCCACCCCGGGGCTGCGTAAGGGGGCCGCCGCGGCCGGGTCCGACCCAGAGGCCGACCTCGTCCTCAAAGAGCGGACGCACGACGAGATCGGGGTGCTCGACGGGATTGACCACGACGCCGAAGTCCGCCTTGAAGCTGACCACGTCCTCGGTGATCTTTCGGGAGTGGTCGTGGATCAGGCGCAGCTCGAGCCTCGGGTGCTCGGCCAGGAGCTTATGGGCGATCTCAGGCAGCGAGTAGAGCGCCACCGAAACGTGGCAGCCCACGGTGTAGAGGCCTGACAGTTCGCGCTGGGTCCGGGCGGTCTCGGTCGCGATGCGTCCCCATTCTTCGAGCAGGCGGCGGGCGCGGACCTCAAAGCGGGAACCCGCCTGGGTCAGCTGGACGCCGCCCCGGCCCCGGACCAGGAGGGGGGCGCCGACGGCCCGTTCGAGCCGCTGGATGGCCTGGCTCAGGCTGGGCTGCCGGATGCCCAGGCGCTCGGCCGCCCGGGAGATGTTCCGGGTGCGGGAAACCTCTAAGAAATAAGAGAGATCCGACGCGGCAGGAAGCATGGCGTCGATATTGCGGCGACGGGGGTCCCCAGGCAAGGCTTATTCCTGGAATTTCATGGGGCTTCGGGGTACCCCTGGCCAGTGACTACCGACCGCCTACCCTGGGCCCCGGACCGCCGGGACCGCATTAACGCACTGCTTAAACACCTCGACCGCCGGGTCCTGGTCCTGGACGGGGCCATGGGTACCGCGCTGCAGGACCGCAACCTCCAGGCCGCCGACTTTGGCGGAGCCGAGACCGAGGGCTGCAACGAGTACCTGGTCATCACCCGCCCCGACGTGGTGCGCGACATTCACCTCGCCTACCTGGACGCCGGCTGCGACATCGTCGAGACGGATACCTTTGGTGGAACTCCCCTCGTGCTGGGCGAGTTCGGCCTGGGCCAGCGCTTTTATGAGATCAACGTGGCCGCCGCGCGCCTGGCGCGCGAGGCGTGCGACGCCCGCTCGACCCCCGACCGCCCCCGCTGGGTGGCCGGCTCGGTGGGCCCCACGACCAAGGCCATCACCGTCACGGGCGGCATCACTTTCGATGAGCTCGTCGAGAACTTCTATCAGCAGTCCAAGGCGCTCTATGACGGCGGCTGCGACTACCTTTTGATCGAGACCGCCCAGGACGGCCGCAACATCAAGGCGGCCCTTCTCGGCATGGATCGCCTCTTTGAAGAAAAGGGCGCGCGCCTCCCCGTGGCCGTCTCCGGCACGGTGGAACCCATGGGCACCCTGCTCGCTGGCCAGGGCGTCGAAGCCCTCGTGGCCTCCCTCGCCCACCGCGAACTTCTGTACCTCGGCCTCAACTGCGCCACTGGCCCGGAGTTCATGACGGACCACATCCGGTCCCTCGCCAAGCTCTCGCCCTTCAGGGTCGCCTGCGTTCCGAACGCGGGCCTCCCCGACGAGGACGGCTGCTATCTCGAGACGCCTTCGATGGTGTCAGCGGTGGTCGGACGCTTTCTCGAAAACGGCTGGCTCAACGTCATCGGCGGCTGCTGCGGCACCCACGCGGGCCATGTCCACTCGCTGGCCGAGGCGGCGGCGCGCGCCAAGCCTCGCGTCGCGGCGATCGAGCCGCGGTCGTTTCTCTCGGGCGTCGACTACCTCGAGATCACCGACGACATCCGCCCCGTGATGGTGGGCGAACGCACCAATGTCATCGGCTCGCGCGCCTTCAAGCGCCTCATCGCCGACCAGAAGTTTGACGAGGCCGCCGAGATCGCGGCGGCCCAGGTCCGCGGCGGCGCCCAGATCCTGGACGTCTGCCTCGCGAACCCGGACCGCGACGAGCTCGCGGACATGAAGAGCTTCATGGAGCTCCTCGCGCGCCGGATCCGCATCCCCTTTATGATCGACTCGACCGACGAAGCCGTGGTCGAAGAAGCCCTGAAGTACTGCCAGGGCAAGGCCATCATCAACTCGGTCAACCTCGAGGACGGCGAGGAGCGATTCGAGAAGATCGTGCCCCTCGCGGTCAAATACGGCGCCGCCCTCGTGGTGGGCACCATCGACGACGATCCGGTGCAGGGTATGGGCGTCACGCGCGAGCGCAAGCTCGAGATCGCCAAGCGCGAGTACGACCTGCTCACCGGAAAGTACGGCGTGAAGCCCGAGGACATCTACTGGGACCCCCTCACCTTTCCGTGCGCCACGGGCGATGCCAACTACGTCGGCTCGGCCGTCGAGACCATCGAGGGGTTGCGCCTGCTCAAGAAGCAGTTTCCGGGCACGCGCACGGTCCTGGGTGTCTCCAACGTCAGCTTTGGATTGCCTCCCGCCGGCCGCGAAGTCCTGAACGCCGTCTTCTTGTATCACTGCGTGCAGGCGGGCCTGGACCTGGCCATCGTCAACACCGAAAAGCTCGAGCGCTACGCCTCGCTTCCTGACCACGAAAAGACCCTGGCCGACGACCTGCTCTTCAACCGCGGCGCGGACCCCGTGGCCGCGTTCGCCGCCCAATTCCGCGATCGCGCCGCCAAGGCCGCGCCCGACCGCTCCGGCATGCCCCTCGACGAGCGCCTCGCTCGCTGCGTGGTGGAGGGCCGCAAGGACGGTCTGCTCGAGGATCTCGCGACCGCACTCGAAGGCCGCAAGCCCCTCGAGATCATCAACGGCCCGCTCATGAACGGCATGGACGAGGTGGGCCGGCTCTTCAACGCCAACAAGCTCATCGTGGCCGAAGTGCTCCAGAGCGCCGAAGTCATGAAGGCCGCCGTGGCCTTCTTGGAACCCCACATGGACAAGGCGGGCGGTAGCTCGTCACGCGGTAAAGTCGTTCTCGCGACCGTCAAAGGCGATGTCCACGACATCGGCAAGAACCTGGTCGACATCATCCTGACCAACAACGGCTTTGAGGTCATCAACCTGGGCATCAAGGTGCCGCCGGAGAAGCTCATCGAGGCCGTACGCGAGCACCGGCCGGATCTCGTGGGCCTCTCGGGCCTTCTCGTGAAATCCGCCCAACAGATGGTGGCCACGGCGGATGACTTCTCGCGCGCCGGGGTCCAAGTCCCCGTGCTCGTGGGTGGCGCCGCCCTCACCGAGAGCTTTGTCGACAAAAAGATCGCGGCCGCCTACTCGACCGGCACCGTGGCCTACGCCAAGGACGCCATGCAGGGCCTCGACCTGGCCAAGACCATCGTGGAGCCCGAGCGCTTCGAGGCCCTCAAGCAGAACCTCAGGGACCGCAGGGCCACCGTCGCCGCGAGACCGGCTCCGGCCCCGATCGCCGCCGTCGCGCCCGCCGCCGGTCGCTCGCCCGAGGTCGCCGTGGTGGACCAGCCCCCGGCGCCGCCGGATCTCGAGCGCCACGTCCTGCGCAACACGCCCATCGAGCAGATCTGGAAGTACATCAACCCCCTCATGCTCTACGGACGCCACCTGGGCATCAAGGGCAAGACCGTTCGCCAGCTCGAAGCCGGCGACCCGTCCGCCGATGCCAAGGCCATCTCGATCTGGCAAGCCGTGCAGGCCGTGATGGAAGAAACCCGCGGCACCGACTGGATGAAGCCCCAGGCCGTGTACCAGTTCTTTCGCGCCCGTTCGCGCGGCAACGAGCTCGACGTCCTCCGCACCGACGGTGGCGGCGAGCCCTTGGCCACCTTCAAGTTTCCGCGGCAGCGGCGCCCCGGCGGGCTCTGTCTGGCGGACTACGTGCGCGACGCCGCCGACGCGGGCGACACGGTCGCCTTCTTCGCCG
>DATJFU010000437.1:0-3361 GCA_035495495.1 Bdellovibrionota bacterium | reverse complement strand
CTGCCCACTGACAAACGGCTGACGACTCCATAAACGGAAAAGTCCGTTAAACTGGAGTCATGGCTAAAAAGAAGAAGAAGGTCACTCGGCGGCAAGCCTTGAAAACCATGGTAGCGGCCGGAGCAGGCGTCGCGGCCCTTGGAACCGGCGGACTCTTTTTACTGCGTCGCCGCGCGGGCGATGGCGGCCCCATGCCGGGCGCGGGCGGACTCGAGGAGTTCTCTCCGGTCGACAGGACACTGGGCGAGGTGGGACCCGAGCGCTTCTTTGGCGACGACTTCAACCACGCCCACGGCATTCTGTGGAAGCTGCCGAACGACGAGCCCGATCCCGACGAAGAGGTCAAACTCTGCGTCGTGGGAGGCGGCATGAGCGGCCTCGGCTCCGCTTACCTGAACCGCGATCTCGCGCCGGTCGTGCTCGAGCAAGCTCCCCGGTTTGGCGGCAATTCCAAGGCCCAGAGCTGGCGCGGCCTCAACTTCTCGCTCGGCGCGGCCTACCTCGTGCTCCCGGATTCCGGCAGTAAGCTCGAGGCGCTTTACCGCGAGCTGGGCGTCGACCGCGTCTGGCGCGCCGGTGACGAAGAAACCTCGGCCGCGCTGACGGACCAGGGTTTTGTCCGTGATCTCTGGCACAAGATGCAGGGACCGGCTCCTTTTATCCGGGATCGCAACCGCCTGCTCGCGCACTTTCTCGACGTGCTCCACGAAAAGCACGGGCAGATCTTTCCGGATATTCCGGCTCCCGGCACGGGAGCCAAGCGCAAGGCCATCGAAGCCCTCGACAAGGTGAGCTTCGCCGACCACCTCAAGTCCGTGTTGGGAGGCCGGCCGGTGCCCCCCCGTCTCGCGCGGATCCTCGAGAGCTACTGCTGGAGCGCCTTTGGCGCCTCGGCCAAGGAACTCTCCGCGGCCGCCGGCCTCAACTTCTACGCCGCCGAGTTCGGCGGCATCGCCGTCTGCCCGGGCGGCAACGCCAAGGTGGCCGAGTCCCTGGTCGAACGCCTGTACCGCGACCTGCCCAAAGGGCACCTGCGCCCCGGCTGCATGGTGACGCGAGTTCGGGTCGAGAACGACGGCGCCGTGCGCGTGACCTACATGCTCCCGTCGGGACGGCTCAAGGCCCTCCGGGCGCGGGCCGTGGTCATGTCCTGCCCCAAGTTCATCGCCTCAAAGATCCTCGTGGATCTCGAACCCAAGCGGGTCGAGGAGTTCAAGTCCCTCGAGTACCGCGCGTACTGGGTGGGTAACGCGCTCCTGGACGGCGCTCCCCCCAAGGACATGTACGAGATCTACCTGCAGAAGGGGCCGGTGCCGGATTTCACGGACATCGGCGCCGCCGCGCACCACCAGCGCGTGACCGACGTCTGCGTGGCCAACTTCGCGCAAGAGCATCCCGACGGGACGGTGCTCTCGCTCTACCGCGCCCTGCCCTACACGGGGGGCCGGCCGGAGACGTACACCGCCGACTACGCGGCCGTGCGGGCGGGCTTCGAGGAGCAGCTGCGCTCCGAGATCCTGCCGTCCATCGGCATGGCCAAGGCCAAGCTCCTCGATCTCCGCGTCTCGCGCTGGGGCCATCCCCTGCCCATCCCCAAGGTGGGCAACCTCGCCTCTGGCCTCTACGACCGCATCCGTGCCCCGTTCAAGGAGCGGGTGTTCTTTGTGGAGCAGGACAACTGGGCGCAGGCCGCGATCGAGACCGCATTGGGCGAGGCCATGGAGCACGCGCCCGAGATCCGTCGGGTCGCCCAGCGCGGCTGATCAGAGGGCAAAGCCGAGCAGTCCGCCAAACGCGAGCCCGTAAGACGGGCTGAACTGCGCGCGCTGTGAGACAAAGAAGCGGCCCGGGGTCCAGTTGATCGAGAGGCCGGCGCCGAAGGTAAAGAGCTCAGGCAAGGTCACGAACACCGCCTGACCCGATTCGGTCGGCGCCGAGAGAGTCACGTCACGGATCATGAGCGGGACGTTGATCCCCAGCGAAAGGCTCCGGCCCGCGAGGCGGTACTCGAGCTCGGGTTCGACCAGTCCGCCGAGCACCGAGCCCGTGGGATGGTAGTCCACGGCGTCGGCCGCCTTCTTGTCCGGAGTCGGCGAACCAAAGAGCACCATCGCCGTCAGGCCCAGGACAAAGCGGGGGCCCAGGGCGTGCTCGCCATGAATTCCACCGCCCAAGAGCATGGTGGTGAGGGGGTAGTCCGTATTGACCGACGCCGCATTGGTGTAGGTCAGGGGGTCCGTGACCATGAGGACGCCGGCCACGAGCGTGATGTGAAAGCCCAGAAGAGTGAGCCCCTTGCGCGCGCCGCCGCCGCTCGCGCGCATGCTGTCGACGGGCATGCCCTGCAGCTGCTTGAGGCCGGTCTCGGGCTTGTCGTCGCCGTACCCGTACGCCAGGGCCACGCGGTACGCCTTGAGGGCCGTGTCGCGGTCGCCGTTCTGATGCGCGAGCGTCGCCCAGTTCAGATAGGCCTTGAGCACGGGCTCGGGCAGCTCGACGCCCGCCTCGACGTCGTGCTTGAGGGTGACGTCGACTTCGTCCACGCCCTTGATGGCGTGGTACTTGTGCTTGTCGTCGAGGAGCTCGACCTGGCGCTTGCGGGCCGCCAGCGCGCCGGCCATATCCTTCTTCTTGATGAAAATCTGCGCCTCGACCTCGATGGCGGTCGAGCGGATGTTGGGTGGAACGTTGGGCGAGTTCTCCACCGCCTGCACCTGCGTGAGGGCCTGGTCCAGCTCACCGGCCTTGATGTGGATCAGGGATTCGCGGATCTCGTTCTTGGCTCGGACGCCCGGGTCAGCCACCGCCTGCGGGGGCGGGTCCGCCGCCAGGACCGCGGGGGCCAGCGAGAGGGCTAATATAAGGAGGGGGCTGAACGGGTGTCTCAGGGCCGTGAGTTCCAATCTTTCCTATAGTTTAGCGACGCACTGCCCGAACTCGCAACTCCGTGGGATGCAAAGGATGACTATTTGCGTCATTTTTCCGTTTGGGTTTTGATTCAGGGCGGATTGCGGTAGTACTGTGGGTTCTCATTGGTCGGTCGGGGTGTAGCGCAGCCTGGCTAGCGCGCTTCGTTCGGGACGAAGAGGTCGTGGGTTCGAATCCCGCCACCCCGACCATTCCATAACTCCAAATCGATCGCTGAACACCGGATGGTCCGGCTGCGGCGATGTTCTTGAAATCAAACCACATCGCCAGCAAGAGCCTCTTCAAGTCACTCCGGGTTGAATCACCCGAAATCACGCCTGATAACTCGGTTTGCAACCGTCTGTAGTCACCCCGGTGTAGTAAAGCCAGATTTACTACGAGATGACAGACGCGTTGATCGGAATAGGAGGGCAATACCTTGAGTAGTTTTCTT
>DATJFU010000436.1:0-3037 GCA_035495495.1 Bdellovibrionota bacterium | reverse complement strand
GCTCGTGGCCCAGGTCGAGAAAGCCGCCCGGGCCGCGGGCTGCGCGGCTCCCCGCGTGGCGCCTACGCGCAAGACGTTGCCCCATTACCGTGACCTCGCGCTTTTTGCGGTACGCGCGGGCGGTGGCCATCCCCACCGGGTCAACCTGGCGGGCGGAGTGCTCATCAAAGAAAATCATGTGGCCGCGGCAGGGGGCATGGCCCGCGCGGTCGAAGGCGCCCGCAGGACCGCGCCCCACGGACTCAAGATCGAGGCCGAAGTGCGAAACCGGCAGGAGCTCGACGAGGCGCTGGCCGCCGGCGCGGATGGAGTACTTCTCGACAACTTTGCTCCCAAGCAGGCGATCGAGGCGGCCCGGGCCGCGAAGAAAAAGAATTCACGGGTGCTTGTCGAGATCTCCGGAGGCGTCTCCGAAGAAACAGCGGGATCCTACGTCGACGCCGCGGTGGACGTGATCTCGAGCGGGTCGCTCACGCACTCGCCCAAGGCCCTGGATATCAGCATGCTTTTGGAGCTCGGCAAATGAACTGGAGCGAATGGCTGGACGAATGCACCTCGACCAACGACGTGGCCAAGTCCCTGGCCGCGTCGGGCGCGCCGCACGGGACGTGGGTCGCGGCGAGGCGGCAGACCGAGGGCCGCGGCCGCGCCTCGCGCGAGTGGAAGTCCGCCGAGGGAAACCTGCACCTGTCCGTGGTCGTGCGTCCGTCGCATCCGGAGCTCTGGACCTGGGTGCCCCTTTCGGCCGCGGTCGCCGTGGCCCGCGTCGCCGAGGCGGTGACGCCGACGCTCGCCGGCTCTCTTCGCATCAAGTGGCCCAACGACCTCCTGGTCGGCGGCAAGAAGCTGGGTGGAATTCTCTGCGAAGGCGCGGGGAGCGGCAGGGACGGATATCTCATCGTGGGCATGGGCGTGAACGTCGCCTACGCGCCGCAGGTTCCGGACCGTCCGACCGTGTGTCTGTCCGAGCTCGGATCCAAGGTGGGCCTCGAACCCTTTGCCGAAAGCGTCCGGTGGTCCCTGCTTCAGGAGATCGTCGAGCTCGAGCGGCGCGGGCCCCAGGTGGTCATGGACTCGTTCTGGCGCCGCGCCTGGCATCGGCAAGGGGACGCGATCTCGTGGAGCGGCGTCGACGGGAGCGGCGAGGGACTCGTGCAGGGCCTGGGCCCGGCGGGCGAACTTCTGGTGCGGCTCCCCGACGGGGCCGAGAAGCGTCTGCTTTCCGAGGAAGTCAGCCTGAGCCGCGCTACGCCTTAAGGTGCGCTGGACAAGAGCTTATGGATCTCTTCTTTGAGGACGCGCTCGGCGATGTCGGGCAGGAGCTGGCGCGCCAGCTTCTCGAGCGACGTCTGCACGTGCTTGCGAACGAGGGCGTCGATCTCTTGCGGATCCAGGGCCAGCATCTCGGCACCCGGGGTCACGGCGGCGAGTGAGCCGACGGTCAGACCGGGGGCGGGTTGCGCCGGGGCGCTGAAAGACGATGGGGCTCCAAACGCGGGCTGCGCGGGCATGGCGGTCATGTAGCTGGGGGGCTGCTCCGGGGCCTGCTCGTAGAAGCCCCGGGCCTCCGAGGTCGCGCCCAACGGTGGAAGCTGAAAGGTCGAGCCGCCGGTATCGAGAAGGTTGCGCGGGGGTTCGAGCGTGGGTTCGCGCTCGGTCATGGTGCGGGCCGCCTTTCCACCCCCCGCCGGCGCGGGTGACTGGGGCAGCCTCTTGGCCGGGGCGTCGTTTACGCTCCACTGAAAGTCGTCGAGGCCGCTCAGCTTGATGGTCGATTCGGTGAGCTGGCGGATGTCCTCGTTGCTTCCACCCGACGGGGCCGTGCCCGCCCAAAGGTCGGTCGAAAGATTCTGAGCCGCCTCGGTCGCCCGGGCGGAGTCCTGGATCACAAAGCCGCCGTCCTGGTGATCGTCCGCGCCCATGTCGATCTGAATGGTCTTCTCTTGCGAGATGCCTTTGCCGGGCGCCGACATGGCGGGACGGGTGTTCTCGTCTTCCGCGGTGTACGGCGGCGGCTCCGGAAACTGCTCGGGCTCAAGCGAGCGTGTCGCGTCCTCTTCTTCGTCCTCGTCTTCGTCCATGGAGACGCCCTGGGGGACGAGCTTGGGATCGGGCGGAGTCAGTGAAATACCCCCGCCGGCGCCGAGTCCCGCGGTGGGAGCGCGCTCCGGAAACGGCGCCCGCGCAGGAGCTGGTGCCGGAGCATCGTCGGAGGTCTGCGCCATGACCCGCTGAAGGATCTCGCGCAGGTTTCCGGGATCAAAAGGTTTGACCAGGCGGCCGGCAAACCCCACCTCGGCGGCCTGGGATTCATCCACCTGTTCAAATGCGGAGGACATCAAAATAAACTGCGTATCTTTAAGATCCGGCGATTGGTTGACCTTGCGCTTGATCTCAAAGGCCGTGTGAACGGGCAGCGAAACATCAATGAGCACTACTTGCGGTCGGAAAAGGGAGACCTGCTGGAGGGCCTCTTTACCGTCCGAAACCGCTTGAATTTCATAGCTTTCGTTAGATAGGGCGAGCCGAATCACCTTTTGAATAGTCAAGCTGTCATCGGCTACCAGGATTTTTTTCACTCGAATAAAAGTGTGTCATTTCCCTTAGGTCGTGTAAAGGCGCGGGGGACTTTGCGTTTGGACCCGCAAAACGGGTATAATGGAAGTCGGCCCGAGGGTCCGGCTGCTATCTTGGCCCCGATGAAATGAGATAAGGGAACTGTCCCTGGGTGGTGGTGAGCATGCCTGGCTTAGCTGGGAAGCCTAAAGCCCCCATTACGGTGCCCACCTGAATGTTCAGGGGGTGCCAAGATAAACGCCGGCCCACGGGCTCCTTTCTTTTATTTTCCGACTCAAATAGACTGACTGCGGGGGAATTTATGGCGCATTACAGCGATCCCATGATGGGTTCTCAACACGCGTGGATTCATGATCTGGCCAAGGCCGAGCTGCATCCGCAAGCGGAGCGGCTTCTGGACCTCGCCAGGACCCAGGATCCCCAGAGATTGGTTGAAGAGAGCACTGTCGAGTTCTTGACG
>DATJFU010000435.1:0-3530 GCA_035495495.1 Bdellovibrionota bacterium | reverse complement strand
TATCCGGCGGATTTCAGGCCCTCGACTTTCTGAGAGTCGAACTCAACGCGGCGACCCTTTTCTGGCAGGGAGAGAGTTACGCCGCGGGTCTGGCTTACGTGGCGAATCCCGAGAATCATTGGTCGCCTGTCCTCGGCGTTTCGATCGCCCGGTCCCATCTGTATGATGTGTCGTTCATCGAACCGACCCGGGACAGGCAGATCTGGAGCGCCGCCGCGAAGGTGGGGATCGACTACCAGGCGACGCTAGGGCTGCGCTTCGGCGCAACACTGGGGTGGGATTGGACTCTCTCGTCCCCTCAGCCACTCCCCGCGCGCCTGGTGCCGCAGGTTCAGATCGGCTGGGCGATCTAGACCGTCACCCGCACATCATGCGTGAGGGCGGCAACAGAAGAATGGGGGCGGTGGCCTTGATGGGATCGCCGTCGCGGGTCTCCGCCTCCACCTCAGCCTCGCCTTTACCGCCGTCCGTCACATGCACCTTGAGATGGACTTTCTGGACCCAGGCGCAGTTTCCGGCCGTCCTGCAGTAAGCGGCCGTGAAGTCCTGGCTCGCCTTTCCACCCAGAAGGCCTGAGAGGGTGTAGGTGCCCGGCTTTCTGGCGGGTTTACCGTCACCCCACCAGTTGATGACGAGGTGTGGAAACTCCTGCCCAAGGGCCGCCTTGAACATGACCTCCATCGAGGGTCCGTCCGACGGCGCGCAACTCTCGTTCAGCGTGGCGACTCCAAAGGCCGGAGCCGGCGGTGGAACGATTCCAAGGACGCAGTGTCCGCTCTTGCAGTGGGCATCGGCTGGCTCAGGTGAACACGCTGGGTCCTTGCCCCACTCCGGCGCGCAGGCCTTGCGGGCACGGGCGGCGACAGCCGGCCAATCCGGAGGCAGCGCGGACTCCGCCCCCACCTTGTACGCTCGGGGCGGCTCGCAAACGTGGGGGTCGAGGTACATGCCCTTGCAATCGACGTCACCCGAGCAATCCGCTGGGAGCGAGTGCAGAACCACGCTGATAGCCTGCCTCTGGGCGGCACAGTCCCCGGGGTTTGCCGCTGACCGCTCGAGGGCATTCTTGAGGACCATCGCGTGCCACGCAGGCCCCGGATCGGCCGAAACCGAACCCATCATCAGTGAGAGAAGAAAAATGATCATGGTCTCATCAGCGCGGCGATGGCCTTGGTATTGGCCGAGAACCTTTCGCCGTCGACGGTCTCGACCACCCCGGCCCAGGGCCGGATTTCTGGAAACAATGGAAGAATCATCCTCAGGGTCTTGGCCAGGCGTTCGGGCTTCCAGTTTTCGTTCTGAAATTCGGGGACTCCGGCTTTGCGGCGCTCGATATCAAAGGGAACCGTCGAGCACACGAACTCACGGTGGGTCTTTTTGCCCGTGAAGTAGGGCCCCAGAAACTGGAGATTCGCGGCGAGATCCGCCCGCACGGGGGGCGTGAGCAGGTCCGGCGCGAAGGTGGCCACCCAGGCCCAGGCTTTGAGGTTATAGACCGCGTAGTGGAGGGCATCCCGCTGCCTGAAGTCATAGCCGCCGTAAGCAGGCTCCCCTGCATTGTTGGCGCAGGAGGGATCCGGCTTCCACCCCGGCGGGGGCTCCAGGTTTGCCTGGGCCTGCCCCGTCAGCAAAACGCTGTCGCCCCTGCTCAGGTTGGGATTTGCCAAGAGCTTGCCCGCGAGCGCCCGGATCGCCAGACCCCAGGTGTGGTGATTATTCACCCGGGTGGACGAGGTCTTTGATGCTGCCATGAAATGCCGATCACTCGCGTCCCGAAGGCTCGTGAGCCATCGCAGAACCGTGGCCTGGTCCCCCGGGCTCAACGCATCCAGTATGAGATCCGCCGCGAGGATCACGTGGACCAGGTCTCCGTCATTGATGGGGTTACCCTCGGACCGGTAATGAGTCCATCCGATGACCGTGCCCTGAGCCATCTTGAGGCACCGGCTCGCCAATCCGGCGTCAGGCGCGATGCGCGAGCAAAGGGCCAGGCTGACCAGGTCTTCCATCCCCCGGATCGCTGCCTCGGAGGCCTGGTACCTGGGGTCGCTGGGCAGGACGCCCTCGCGCTCGATCTTGTCCACGAAGGGCGGCGCCTTGCCCGCCTTCAGGATTTCTTCGGCGTGATGGAGGGTATTGCGCAACTGCCGTTGCAGGTCGCTCCGCTCCCGAGCGGTGACCACCGCCTTCAGGGCGTCAAACGACCGCGGCCCCCAATTCAAATGCGGGCTGGCCAGTGCCGGGCCCGAGAGCGCGGCACCGGCCAGGAGAACAAGTTTCTTGATCACTGTTTGAGCAACTTGAACGCGTGGGTCCACTGCTGCTTGGCGATGCCCGGGATGCACCAAAGCATGCACAGGGGCTCGATCGCGCGGGCAGCCTCGATGGCGCCCATGTCCTCGGTCTCCCATCCAAACTGCCCGAGCACCTCGGACACCTGCGACTTGGCCTTGGCATCGTTGCCGCAGATGAACATGCTGGGCTTGCCGCCCGGAAAGTTGGGGTTGACCATGAAGGCGTTACCCACGCACGAGAACGCCTTCACCAGATGGGCCTCGGGCGCGGCCTTCTGCAGCTTTTCCATGAGCGACGAGTTGATCTCCGAAAAGAACTGCAGCACGCCGTTGACCGGCGGCTTGTCGGCGATGGGGTTGGTGGTGTCGATCACTGTCTTGCCCTCGAGGTTCTCGAGGCCCGCCAGGTTCAAGACCGACTCGGCCGCGCCGCCCTTGACCGAAAGCACCACGATCTGGCCAAACTTCGCGGCATCGGCAAAGGTCCCGGTGGAGGCCTTGCTTCCACCCTTGGATTTCCACTCCGCCAGCTTGCCCGGCTCGCGGGAGCCCCGCATCACTTCGTAGCCGTGTTTGAGAAACCCATTGGCGAGCGTTTCGCCCACGATGCCAGAACCCAGTACGCCGACTTTCATGGTGACCTCCAGTAGATGGTTGGGTCCCGATCTTAACCCCCGATTCATCTCGGGCCAACACCGGGAGTAGGTCGACGGCGTCACGCGAGATACTGCAGCGCCAGTGGATTTTTAATCAGACATAAAACTGCTTAATTATAAAAATACCAATATTTACAACGCAGTCCATGGGGCATCGGGTTTGCACTGATTGACACGCATGAACCGCCATTCCATTGCCCCATGCTTGGCCCTGCTCCTTCTCTCATCCTCAGCCGCGACCGCGGCGGATTCCGACGCGGACTGCGCCGTGCTCAGCACGTTGCGCGCCCATCTGCGCGAACAACCCCGCATGGAGTCCCTGCTTTCGGCGGCGGGCGGACTCGTGGGCGAGGCCGCGCTCGCCGGCGCCTCAAAGGTGGCCCGCTTGGATGCCGTCCTGGACGTGGGCCGCGTGGTCAGAACGGAGACGGAGGAGCTCGGGCAGTTTCTGGCGACGGAACTGGCGGGGATCGCCGAGTTTTCGGTGACGGGCCCCCCGATGGATTCCACCCTTCTGGCGGGCCGCTCGCCGGTGGTCGTGCGCTTTGGCCAGGCCGTCGGAACGAATCTTGGGCTCTTT
>DATJFU010000434.1:0-4540 GCA_035495495.1 Bdellovibrionota bacterium | reverse complement strand
CTGTGAGCCGTCCCAGGAGTAAAGCTTCCAAGACCTTCAAAACGTGAAGGTTTTGGGCGGGAAGGGCGGTTTCGACCATGGGAACCTTCATGTTCTGAAGGTTTTCAGCCCTCGATGCGCGGCACCCTGCCTACTTCGAATCCACCTGAAAGAACCCCTTGAGCGCCCCGAGCTGGGTATCGATCTCCATGCCCGCGGTCTGCGCAAAGACCTGGAGGATCACGAGGGCATTCGGGTCGGCGTCGCCCTTTTGGATGACCTCGCGCACGCGGTCGAGGATGCCGTTATTGACCTTCTCGACCCCCGCGTAGCGGCGCTTGAGGTCCTGAAGGTCCCAGTCGGGACGGCCGCCCGCGCTCTTCTTGAAGTACTGGCGCAAAAGATAAAACGACGTGCTCCGGGCCAACGTTTCTTCGGTCGTGGCAAAGGGCAGATGGTAGCGCGCCATGGGCCGCAGAAAATCCATCACCGGGCAGCCGCTCGTCGCCATGATGAGCCCAAAGACGGAGAACAGGCCCTCTTGCAGCGAGGTGTCCTTGAGAAACACCCGCTCCTCGGTCTCCACGCGCACACGGACGCGGCCATACGAGGCCGCCGCCGCAAAAGTTTCGACCAGGTCCGCGAGGTTCACGGCCACGGGGCAAAGGGGACTCTCCTTGGGCTTGAGGGGGCAGTCCTGGCACTGGTGGTGCTCGAGCCGGGTCCACGGCGCGGGCGGGGGCCCGCCCTTCGCGGCTTGTTTGCCCATCAGGTCCAGACGGGGGAGATCCAGTTCCACCACGAACTCGACGGCCGCGTCGGCGGCGTCGTCCAAGGGCTCAAAGATGTATTTGATGGGGTACTTACCGGTGGGGGCTTCCAAGCTTGCCCTCGACGAATTTGAGGTAGAGCGTGTCCGGCGGCTCCATGGGCCCGAGGCCCTCGCCGGTATCGAGCCCCTTGGTCTGCGCCTCGGCCCTGAGTCGCTTCAGAAGCTCAAAGCCGGTGGTCGCGGTGACGTTGATCTCGGAGATGCGCTGGCCGATCATGTCGATGCCCGCGAACTCGATTCCCAGGTGATCCAGAAAGCGGCAGACCTTGCCCGCGACGCCCGCCTGCTTCTCGGTCATGGGCACAAAGCGCGCGGTGCCGCCCGCGGCGATGTTGGCTTTGACCGACCCCGGGGCGGGAAACCGGCAGAAGTGCCCGAGGATCCGCCCGTTCAAAAAGAAGATGCGCCGGTCGCCGAAGCGGGTCAGGTCCTCGAGGTAGTGCTGATACAGGGTCATGGACTTCTCGCCCGCGGGGATCTGGGTGAGGGCCTGCTCCAGGGATTCCCATTTGCGCACGCCGCGGCCGCCGTGGCCGAGCCAGGGTTTGGTGATCCAAGCACCGCTCGGGTCCTCGGGCTTGGGCAGGAGCCGCTCGCCCGCGGGCATCCAAGACGGCACCACCTCGTCCTCTTCGAGGAAGCCTTGCCGCACCGCTTCGAGGGGTAGCATCTTCTCGTGATATCGGGCGAGGAGCGAAGGACGATTCAAGAAATAGGTGGACCGCTCCTCCAGGCACAGGAGCCAGCAGAGGGACAGGTAGTCCATGTCAAAGGGGGGATCCTTGCGGACCCAGACGGTGTCGTACTCGGACAGCGGCCGGCCCGAAAACTCCCATTGGGGCTCGGGCAGGGTGAGGGGGGCAAAGGGCTTGAGACCCCACCCCCGGCAGTGGATCCGGGTCCCCGAAAGCAGCAGATCGGTGGGTTCGCACCAGTCCACCGAGTGTCCGCGGCGCAGTGCTTCGCGGGCCAAAGCCAGTCCCGTGTCAAAATCCGCCTTCAGCCCCGCGATGGGGTCGGCGATGATCAGGGCGCGCATTCGCATTCAGGCTACCACCGTTTCTGTGATATGTCCGGGTTCCGCATGACCGACCCGAATACCCCCCTCCGGATCCGTCGGGCCCTCTTCAGCGCTTCAGACAAGGACGGCATTGCCGAGCTTGCCCAGGCCATGGCCGCCTCAGGCACCGAGATCGTCGCCACGGGGAGGACCGCCGAGGTCATCGCGGCCGCCGGGGTCAAGGTCGTGCCCGTCGAGAAGCTCACCGGGATGCCCGAGGCCTTTCAGGGCCGGATGAAGACCCTGAGCTTTCAGATCTGCTCGGGTCTCCTGTACCGCCGCGGGGACGCCTCGGACGAAGCGGATCTCGCCAAACTCAAGATCCAGCCCGTCGACTGCGTGGTCGTGAACTTCTATCCCTTTGAGAAAGCCGTCGCCTCCGGCGCCCAAGGCCAGGCCTTGATCGAGCAGGTCGACATCGGCGGACCCACGATGGTCCGTTCGGCGGCCAAGAACGCGCCCCATGTGTTGACCCTCACGGACCCCGCCCAGTACGGCGAGGTGATCTCGCAGCTCAAGAGCTCGGGCACCGTCAAGGCCGAGACCGTCCACCGGTGCGCCGCTCGCGCCTGGGAGCGGATCCATGAATACGACTCAGCCATCCGCGACCAGCTCGGGGGCAGGGCGGTGGAACTCCGGTATGGCGAGAACCCCCACCAGAGCGGCTGGCTCCGGGTCGACTCGGATTCGCCCATCCAATGGGAATCGCCGCTCACGTCGAACGAGCTCTCGTACAACAACATCCTGGACCTCTCGTCGGCCTACGGCCTCGCCGTCGAACTCAAGCTTCAATGGCCCGACCGCACCGCGGTCGTGATCGTCAAACACAACAACCCCTGCGGCGTCGCACTGATCCCCAAGGGTCACAGCGTGAACCATGCGCAGCTCCTGGCCCTGGAAAAGGCCTGGGAGGGCGACCCGGTCTCCGCCTTCGGGGGCGTGCTCGTGTTCACGGACCCGCTGGGTAACGGCGCCGCCGCCTGGCTGGCCGAGCGTTTTGTCGAGGCCGTGGCCGCGCCGGGGCTCGAGGGCTCCGAGGCCCTCGGTCTGATCACCGCCAAGCGCAAGAAGCTCAAGGCCGTCGAGATCCGCCGCTTTGAGCCGCCTTCGGGCCGCTGGGAGACGCGCGTGGCCGGCGGGGTGATTTTGCAGACCCCCGATACGGGGCTCGGCGAGGAGCTCAAGACCGTGACCCGCGCGCCGTTCGCCCCCGAGGCGCAGGACGTCGCCCGCTTCGGCGTGGCCGTCTGCCGTTCGCTCAAGAGCAACGCCGTGGTCCTCGTGCGCGGGCTCGACGGCGGCGGTGCCCAGCTCGTGGGCGCGGGCCAGGGTCAGCCCAACCGGGTCGAGGCCCTCGAACGCCTCGCGGTACCGCGGGCCCGGAGGGTCCTCGAGGATCCGGGGCAAAAAGAGAAATCCGAAATCGGCGACTGCATCTTCGTGAGCGACGCGTTCTTTCCGTTCCGCGATACGGTCGACGTGGCCCATTCCGCGGGCATCCGCGCCATCGTGCAGCCGGGCGGGAGCATCAAGGACGCCGAGAGCATCGCCGCTTGCGATGAGCACGGCATGGCCATGGCTTTTACGGGAGTCCGCCACTTCAGGCACTAAAAGGGGAGGACGCGCTCCGCGCGTCCGGTAGACAAATGGCTAAGCTCACCTATGCCAAATCAGGAGTGAATCGCGCGGGCGCCGACAAGCTCGTCGAGCGCATCGGCGGGCTCGTCAAGGGCACCCTCAACTCCAAGGTCGTGGGCGGCGTCGGCGGCTACGCCTCGCTCTACGACATCGGGGGCGGCAAGTGCGTCGCGGCTTCGACGGACGGCGTGGGTACCAAGCTCAAGCTCGCCTTTGAGCTGGGCATCCACGACACGGTCGGCATCGACCTCGTCGCCATGTCGGTCAACGACCTGCTCTGCACGGGCGCGGATCCGCTCTTTTTCTTGGACTACTTCGCCACGGGCAAACTCCAGAACCGCATCGCCGAGCAGGTGATCGCCGGCGTGGCCGAGGGTTGCCGCCAGGCCCAGTGCGCGCTCGTGGGTGGTGAGACGGCCGAGATGCCCGACATCTATTCGCCAGGCGAGTACGACCTGGCGGGATTCGCCGTGGGGTTGCTCGAAAGAAGGCGCATGCTGCCCTCGCCCAAGCTCAAGGCGGGGCACGTGCTCATCGGCGTCGGGAGCTCCGGATTCCACAGCAACGGGTTCAGCCTGCTTCGCCGCCTGCTTCCCGCCTCGGGCGCCGAGCGTAAGCGGTGGGCCAAGAAGCTGCTCGAACCCACCAAGATCTACGTGCAGACCGCGCTTCCGCAGGTGCGTAAGGGCAACCTCCTGGCCATGGCGCACGTGACGGGGTCCGGCGTGCTCAATATTCCGCGCATGGGCGACCACGTGAGCTACCGTCTCACGTATCCCAAGGCGGCGGACCTGCCCGAGGTGTTTGACTGGATCCGGGCGGGCGGCCGCGTGGACGTCAAGGAGCTGTACCAGACCTTCAACATGGGCCTGGGGCTCATCGTCGCTGTTGAACCCTCCAAGGCCGAGACCGTGCTCCGGGCGCTCCGTGGTCCCGGCGAGCCCGCGTGGATCGTGGGGGAGGTCGTGAAACGCCGGACTGGAAAGCCGTCCGAGGTTTTTCTCACGGACCGGGCGGGCCGAAAGCCCGTG
>DATJFU010000433.1:0-11973 GCA_035495495.1 Bdellovibrionota bacterium | reverse complement strand
TCCGAGAGCCAAATCAGGATTCATGAGGCCCGAGAAATCCGTGATGTGCGCGTCTGGAAAATGAATACCCAGCACTCCCAGTTCCGAGTGAGCAAGGCTGACGGTCGGTCCAAAACACTTTTCGACCTCGAGCACCTTTGGAGTGGCACGATAATGTTTGACTTGGGCTTCGGCGATCTCCCGGTTGGACATGAAACCCAGGGAAAGCGGAATGGCACCGACAGCGGCTAACGAGCCGACTGCCAAAGCAGAAGCGAAAGGGGCCGCGGGTCCCAAAAAAGCAGGCAGGGACGCCAGGTAGGTCGTCAAAGGCATCCGGGAGAGTTCAAACCCCCGCGGTCCCTCGATCCACTGTCTCTGAACCGATAGGGCGGTCATCAACACGAGGGCTGTGCCAGCCCATAGGACCCGAGAGACTCTCATCTCAAGCAGAACCCCACCCTTTTGCGTCGCTGCCCGCGCCGCGGCAAAGACGAGCACCGCAAATCCAGGAGCATAGAATCGGGCGTGGTAGCCCATGATCTCGTGGGTAAAGACCAGATGGTAGGCAAAGAAAAGGGCGGCCGAGACCAATAGGGGTAGCTCGCGCCGCCAGGCGCGAGAACAAACAGCCAGGAATGGTGCCGAACAGACCGCAACCATCAGCACGTTGTGGAGCTTGTCCCTCATGCCCAGCTGCAGGTAGGCGCTGTCGTAGGTCGAGAGGGCCAGGCTCTTGAGGTGGAACGAAAGCGGGAACGCGGTCCCGTACAGGTGACGGAACAATAAGAGGCTCGCCCCAATGCCTAGGGCGGAAGCAATCCCGGCCCTTGTCGCCGCCGACTTGCGCTCGGAGGCCTGGAAAGCAAGTAACCCCGCCGCAATCAGAACCGAGTCCGGACGAACCCAGTAGAGCAGAACCGCCAAGAATCCGGACGACCATCCCCTTACGTCGATCTCAGAGACATGAAGAAAGAGGCCCACCAGAAAGATGGCTAGGGCTGTTTCCATCCCCGTGCCACCCGTCAGAAGGATGAGAGGGGACATCAGCCCCGCCAATGCCAGCCAAGGCGACCGCAAAGAGACCAGCCAATACCAGCCCCCCAGGCAGGCGGTGAGGAACACCTTGGTGAGGGCCACGGAGTAGTCCCTTGTGATTGCGCCAAGAGCGGTAACGACGATCTGAAAGAGCTGGGAGGTATTGCCATGAACGGGAGGCTCACCGGGGTTCCAGGACGGCAGCCCTGTTTTCAGCCAGATGTGGGCGATGCGGTGAAAGAACCAGGCATCGTCCCAGATTTCGCCGTGCGAGGCGCGGCCCAGAGCATGCACGAGGTAGAGAGCAAGGACCGCTGCGGCCGCGAGGTCAGCCGGAAGCCTGGAGACGAGCGGACGCCACCGAATGGCGCCCTTCGGTTTTCCGGTTGGGGCCATCACTCTAATGTAGTCGGCGGCCTTCGTCGGAGCAATACATGCGTTCTGAAAATAGGCTGATCGTCCTAGGTCGGCGGAGAAAGGGACCGGAGCAATTCTCGAATCTCCTCGAATTCACGGAACGAAGTGGGGCGACCGCTCAACCTTGCAGCTCTCTGTAGCGACCGCTCAGCTTCGCTGGCTCTGCCGAGGATACCGATGGCCAGTGCAAGGTGGGTATAGGCGTTGTAATAGTCTCCCCGGAAATCCAGATACCGTTTCCAGGCTGCTTCGGAACGGCGGGCCCAGCTCCTGGCGCGGGAGGAGTGGCCATGCTCGGCAAGAACCTTTGCGTGCCAGGCCGCTCCGACGCCTTGGCTGTAGTACCCTCTTTTGTCCCCCCGGCGTACCCGATCGATACCCAGCTGGTACTGAGCGCGGTGGTTCTGTGTCTGCCAGTAGTATTCATTTTTGAGATGGGTGATGGAGCTTTGATCTCTTCCCCTAAGGCGTCGCATAAGACCGCGCAGAATGTGAATGCATTCTCGTTTGAGTTTCGCCTTCTTCGCCGGTGTGCAGAATTCGGCGTAATCGCCCAGAATAGCTGCGTAGCGCTCCTCGGCGTCAAAGGACCCGGGAGAACGCCTTCGCCAGTCATTGGCAATTGCCAGGGCACCGGCGTAATCCGCCTTTTGAATCCGGAGCCGAATCCTTTCCTGAAATTCCGAGGGAGCCTTTCTGGGGCGTCGCCCCTTCGGGGTTCGCGTTCTCATTGTTCGGCCAAGGAATAGCTCGTGCTACGTCCGCCGCCGGGATTCTTGACCAGTACGCCGCGCTTGAGGAGATCCTCGATGTCCCTCCCCGCGGTATCTTGCGAGCACTTGCCGAGCGAGGCCCACTTCGAGGAGGTGAGCTTGCCCTCAAAACCGTCGAGCAGCCGATTGAGGATCTTCTTTTGGCGCTCGTTGAAGGTCTCTCCGTCACGGTCCTCCCAAAATCGCGTCTTTCTGAGCACGCTTGCCAGGATCGTTTCAGCGCCTTGGATCGCGCGGTCCAGGCACCCCAAAAACCATTCCAGCCAAGGAGTGATATCGAGGTCCGCCTTCTGGGTTTTCTCCAAGATGTCGTAATAGGCATTTCGTTCGGCGCTGATCTGTGCCGACATGCTGTAGAATCGCTGTGGGCTGTTCTCAGATCTTGCGAGAGCAAGATCGGCGATAGCGCGTGCGATGCGTCCGTTTCCGTCGTCGAATGGGTGGATGGTCACGAACCAGAGATGCGCAACACCAGCCTTCAGTACCGGATCGAGGGGCTGTTTCTTTTCAAACCATTCAAGAAACGCCTTCATCTCAGGCGTGAGCCGATCCGCATCGGGAGCCTGGTAGTGAACCCGCGTCTTGCCGATCGGACCTGACACGACCTGCATGGGACCCTGACTGTCATCGCGCCACTTACCCACGCGGATCTTGGTCATACCGCTTCTGCCGGTCGGGAACAGAGCGGCGTGCCAGGCAAAGAGTCGCTTTGAAGTGAGAGGCGTGGCGAACTTCTGAGTCGCGTCGACCATCATTTCAACGACGCCCTCGACGTTACGATCGGCTCGCTTGAGTCCGCCTACGTCCATGCCGAGGCGCTGCGCGAGGGAGGAGCGCACCTGTGTGCGATCGAGCTTCTCACCTTCAATCTCGCTCGACTTGACGACTTCTTCGGTTAGGGTCTGAAGAACGGCTTCCGCTCGCAGGCTGAAGCCCAATCCTTCCATTCGCCCGATCAGACGGCCCTGGCGATGGCGAACGTCCGCGAGTTTCTGGGCAAGCTTCTCCTCACCCCAGAGAAAGTCAGGCCATTTTTTGAGCTCGTGGATGTATTTCATAATCTCCGCACTGTATGCGGAGATTGTCTCAGATTTTCTCCGCATTCGGCAAGTCCTAATCTCCGCAGAGGATGCGGAGATTAGAGGTCTCATTCTCCGCACACAAGCTTCACCCAAGCCCGAAAGGCCGAGTCGACGGTGATAGATTATTCTTTTGTTTCAAGGTGATAGCGATGCGAAAATGGGGTGACCTCGGGCCCCCTCGCGGGCCGACTCCTGTCGTCCCTCCGGGGGCGGCCTCTTCGCTCAGCCGCACATCCTGTGCGCCTGCCCGCGCCGGACCCTCCACTGGAGGGTCCATCGCGGTCGCTCATCGGATCCCCGTCGGTCACCCCACGACGATGAGGGTGGTAACGGAGAGATAGAGATTGTAGGTTCTGCGGAGATTTAAATGGGGTGACCGACGGGGATCGAACCCGCGACACCAGGAATCACAATCCTGTGCTCTACCGACTGAGCTACGGCCACCATCCCAAAAGACTAAGGGACACCGATAATTAACGCGCCCGCGGCGGGGCTGTCAATGGCCAAGGGCCGGGGGGCGGTCGACCGCAAACACCGCGGTATCTCGGCCAAACTTCTGAATGAAGATCGTTCTCTCGAGGCGCATCCCGATGCTCTGGGCGACGCGGATGGAGGCGGCGTTAGCGGGCCGGATCAGGGAGATCATCCGATCCCGGCCGAGCTTGCCAAACCCATGATCCCGGCACGCGATCGCGCCCTCCCGAGCATACCCGTTGCCCCAGTGAGCGCGCTTGAGGTGCCAGCCGATCTCCAGGTCACTCACCTCGGGAATCTCGTGGTTGATGATGCCGATCAGGCCGATGAAGCCGGGCTCAGCCCGACGTTCGACCGCCCAAAGCCCCAGGCCGTGCCGGGCGTACCGCTCGCGCTGCCGGTCAATCCAGATCTGCGGCGCGCCGGGCCCGCGCGCCAGGGGCGTGTCGTACTCCTCAACGCCGGGATCACCCAGCATCTCAGCGATGCCGGCGTGGTCGTCCTGCGTCACCTCCCGCAGGATGAGGCGATCGGTCTCCAGGGTGGTCATTGGTTTCACGAGTAGCCCCAGAACTTAAGAAAAACCCAAGTTTTGCGCACGCCCAGCGGCGAGCGGCGGTGGAACTTAAGAAAAACCTAAGTTTCCGCCGCCCCGATCGCCCCACGCTTCGCATATCCTCAAGCGCGCGCCGCGCGCCAAGGCCCCCGCGCCCGGCGGCCGCCCCAAAGACCTCACATCTCCGGCTGTAAAATCCCGAAAAGATTGCCCTCGGTGTCGTAGCAGGGGGCGTACATGCCCACACCAGGGATGGCCATCCCGCGGGTGGCCTTGCCGCCGGCCTTTTCGATCCGCTTGCAGGCGGCCTCAAAGTCCTCGACGTACTGGGTGTTCATGACCGTCTTGAGCGATTCGCGCGAGACGATTCCGCCGTCGATGCCGGTCACGGACGGGTCGCCCGTGTCGCAGAGGGAGTAGGTCGAGTTGCCCATGGGCCACTTCGTGACCTTCCACCCAAAGACGTCCGAGTAGAACTTGCTGCAACGGTCGATATTGTCGGCGGGGATCTCAAAGTGGATGGGCCGCGACTGCCGCTCGCCCTCAAAGCGCCTGAAATGCGCAAAGGGCTTGGCGGTTTCAGCGACGGCCGAGAGGGGCACGAAGTCGCAGATCTCTCCCATGGCGCCCCAGATTTTCTTCACCTCGGGAGCGTCGTGGGCCTTGCGTGAAGCTTCTTCTGACTTCCACTCAAAGATCTCGACGATCGTGCCGTCGCCGGACTGGGCGAGGGTGGGCCGATAGGCGCTGACCAGGCCCAACCCGCGCAGGGTGGGGTAGTGCGTACGCGCGAGCTCGAGCAGAGCGGCGGCGTGCTGAGGGGCCTTGGGTTTGTACGTGCAGATCACCAGGAGCGAAGTGGAGTTGTTCATGGGGTCGCAACCTACGCCGCTTCTTGACTTCAGACCAGGACGGAGTAGTTTTGCGGGCAATGCGTAAATCCGAGATAATGCGTCAAGTGCTGCTCTTTCTTGGTATTTTCGCGGCGACGGCCGCCGCCCCCGCGTACGCGGGCGTGTTTGACCTGCCGCACTTTGTGATGCCGGGTGGAATTCGCCTCGGCGTCGAACCCGAGCTGACGCTCACCTCCGGTTCCGGCATCGGCGTCAACTTCAAGGGCACCTACGGCTTGAACGACCTCATCAACCTGCAGGCGGTCCTGGGCGCGGGCACGGGCCCGCAGCGCTTTCGTTTCGGCGGCGCCGTGACCCTCGATTTCTTTCCGGACCTCGAGAAGCAGCCGGGCGTCGGCCTCGCGGGCTGGCTCATCCGTTACGACACGCCCGCGGGCGGGCTCCTCGACTTCAGGGCCGCTCCTTATATTCATAAGAGCTTCAAGTCGGGCACGAACTCGTTTGAACCCTTCTTGGCGATCCCCCTCGGCTTTGGGGTGGAATCGGGGCAAACGCGAGGACTGGCGCAAATCGGTCTCGGATGCATCTTTCACAGCAGCGAATCGCTGAACTGGACCGTCGAAATGGAAGTTCCCATCACCGGCACCGAGACGCAGCTCTCGGGTGGTGTTAGCTTCTACTTCTGATGAAGAGGGACTCGCTTCTCTGGAAGAACGCCGATGCCACGCGCCTGAAGGGCATCCGCGGCGTCGCGTTTGATATCGACGATACCTTCTCTTCGCGCGGCAAGATCACGCCCGAGGCCTACGCCGCGCTCTGGCGTCTCAAGAAGGCGGGCTACGCCTTAGCACCCATCACGGGCCGCCCCGCCGGCTGGTGCGACCACATCGCGCGCTTCTGGCCCGTCGACGCGGTCGTGGGCGAGAACGGCGCCTTTGTCTTTTTCATGCAAAACGGTGTGCGTAAGCGCATCGACACGCCCAAGGAGTTCTCGCGCGAGGAGTCCCGCAAAAAACTCGAGGCCCTGGGTGAACGGATCCGCGCGGAGTTTCCGGAGGCCGCCTGGGCGTCGGATCAGGACTACCGCGAGTTTGATTTGGCCATCGACTACTGCGAGGACGTCTCTCCCTGGCCGGACTTTGAGGTCGAGCGCCTGGTCGAGCTCTGCAAGACGGCGGGAGCCCAGGCCAAGGTGTCTTCGGTCCACGTCAACGCCTGGTTCGGCAAGTACGACAAGGTGACCGGATTCAGGACCTGGCTCGGGGCGGGGGCGCCGGGTCTGAACGGCCCCGTGCCGTCGTTTGAACAGTGGCTGTTTATCGGCGACTCGCCCAACGACGAACCCATGTTTGAGGCTTTTGCCCACTCGGTCGGCGTCGCAAACTTAGGTCCGTTTCTGGACCAGATCGCCCATACGCCGGTCTGGATTACGGACGGTCTCAGTGGCGAGGGCTTTGTCGAAATGGCCGACCGCCTTCTTGCCGCAGTGCGCGCAAAATAAAGTGAGCGCCGCTCCACGCTAGCGCAGTGCTCGCGCGAAAAATGCCCTGCGGCGGGCGCGCTGCGACAGGCCTTTGACGTTGCCTTACTTCCACCTCGCCGCTACCCCTTTCGGTGCATGACTGAATTCCGGACCCCCCTTAGGGAGTGGGGTCCGCGGATTAGAACCACGATTCCTGGGGGGGAACCGTATGGCTCTTGGGGTAACTCGGACTGAAGGTGTGTCCTGGCGGGGGATTCTCTGTACCGTCGCCGTGGGCCTGACCATTCATGGTACCAACGCATGGTCCCATGACGGGGATGGCGCGACGGGCGTGGATCTCGATCGCGATAACAGCCCTCCCGCGGCGCAGCCCTCCCTGGTCCTGGGCGCAGGCGAAAAGCTCATCACCCTCATCCAGACCAATGACATCCACGGCCACGTGGACCCGACCGAGAGCCGGGGCCGCATCGCGGGTGGAATGTCCTTCTGGGCCGGGACCGTCGCGTCGCTCCGCCAGGGCATACAGCGCAAGTGGGGTGGGCAGGCCGGCCTCGTCCTCGTGGATGCTGGCGACCAGTTTCAGGGCACGCTCGTCTCCAACTTCAACGAGGGCAAGCTCGTGTTCGCGGCCATGGACAAGATCCAGTACGACGCCGTCGTGCCGGGCAACCACGACTATGACTTTGGCCCCCGCGGCTGGCTGCAGGACCGGGTCACGCCCGGCACCGGCGACCAGGACCCGAGGGGCGCGCTCCGTGCGCTGCTCTCGACCGTGCACTTTCCGCTCGTCGCGGCCAACATCTACACGCGCGACTCCCTCATGGACTCGACGGGTGAGCCGGTCGACATGAACCAGGACGTGCCCGAGGGCACGAACGTCGAGGACCTCGTCGACTGGTCGCGTGCCGCGCGGCCCGACTTCGTGAAACCCTACGTGATCAAGACCGTGGCCGGCGTTCGCGTCGCCCTCATCGGTCTCGAGAACCATGGCACTCCGTCGATGACCACGGCCGAGAACGTGCAGGATCTCTATTTCAGGGATCCGCTGACCTCGTACCTCGAAATCCGCGCGAGTCTCGAGGGCCGGGCCGACGTGTTTGTGATGATGGCCCACCTGGGCAACAGCATCACCGGCACCGACGCCACGGATCTCGTTCAAGAGCTCACCGCCCACGGCAACCAGTGGCACGGGTCCCGCGCCCACATCCTGGATGCGTTCATCGCGGCCCATACCCATTTCGTGCACGACAAGCGGGTCAACGGTATCCCTGTGATCCAGTCCGGCACGGGCGGCGACAAGTTTGGGCGCATCGATCTGATTTGGAACACGACCACCCGCCAGGTGATCACCGAGCGCACCCGCGGGTTCGCGGGCGTGCCGCTGTATCACGACGCGTGCTCGGGCCCCGCGCGCGAGTTCTGCTCCGTGGACGAGGCGGGCCAGGTGTCCTACGAGGACGTGCCGGTGCGCCAGAGCCCCGCGATCGACGGGCTCATTGCCGCCGAACACCATCGGGTCGCGCCCTTGGGCGACCGGACCCTCGGAAGCGCGAGCGAGAAGGTCACCCGGGATCGGGTCAACGAAAGCCCGCTTTCGGATCAGCTCACCGACGCCCTCCGGCGCGCGTCGGGCGCCGACGTGGCGATGATGAACACCGGCGGCCTCCGCACCGAGATCGAGCAGGGCAGCGTGACCTACGCGTCGTTCTTTGAGGTGCTTCCGTTCTCGAACCACGCCGTGATCCTGGGCCCGGTGACGGCCCAGCAGATGGTGGCCCTGCTCCAGCGCTCGGCCCAGACCTGCGGCGGGTACAGCGCCCTCATGCAGAGCGGACTCAAGGTGACGTTTCACCGCCAGTGCCAGGGCGCACAGGACGGCAAGGACCCCAACGCCGAGCTTCTGCGCGTGGAGCGCCTCGACGGCCGCGTGCTCTACGATAAACACCTGGGTGGAATCCAGGATACGGGCGCCAGGTTCACGGTCGCGACCTTTGATTTCTTGACCGACGGCGGGTCCGGATACGACGACTTTGTCGGAATCCCGGTCAAGAAGGACCTGGGCATCATGCGCGAGATGCTGACCACCGAGTACCTGAAGCATCCCGTACAGTTCAGTGCTACGGTCGACGGAAGATGGAAGGACTTGTACCTCGCACCCTGAAGGGCGTCCTATGCGCCTTCTTTGCGGCTTCCGTGGCGATCGCCGCGGCCGGGGTCCACTCTGGCTGCGGGTTTGGGATCGACGATGGATCGCATCGAGCCAGCATTGAGATGCTCGTGCTGGGCCTGGACGACCTCACGACCGGCAAGGTCGTCGTCCGCACCTACAAGGTCAATGAGAGCAACGGGGCGCTCACTCAGCTTGCCTCCGCGACGGCGCCCGCCGTCGAGAACCTCAGCTTTCTGGCGGTCTCGCCGGACGGTCGGTCCGCATATGTGCTGAACGAAGCCGGCACCACGGATCACATCTGGGGCTTTTCGATCGCCCAATCTGGGACGCTCGGTCTGATCGATTCAATCCCCAGGGACGTCGCGAACAACGGGGTGGCGATGGCCATGACGCCCAACGGGTCCGCGGTCCATGTGGTCAACACGGCCACGAGCAACAACTGGCAGGTGTTTGTCCGAACCGCATCGACCGGAGCCCTTTCAACCCCTTTGAACCTCAGCGAGTCCGGCGGAGTTGCCCTGGGTGGGATCGTATTCGCGCCCGACGGAACCCATGCCTACGTGATCCGGCAAGGGGCGACGGATTCGTTGAGCAGCCATGCGCTCTCGGCAAACGGCTCGCCGAACGCCACCGGTAACCCCAATCCCAACAACTCCAGCAGCCTGAACCCCCAGATGGACGTTCTCCCCAACGGCACCCAGGTGCTCGTTTCCGAAACGGGCCAGGATGTGGTGCCGTTCATGGCCGATGGCAGTGGCCTGACGGGGGTGGTGGGCTCGGCGACCGCGGGCATGGGCAACAACGGGGGACAGGTGAGAGTCAGCCCGGACGGCGATAATTTCTACGTCACTGTCACCACCGCCGACACGGTTCGGGGCTTCAAGATCATCCCGGACGGACTCCAGACTCCCCCGGCCGTGGGAGGGTCACCGGTCTCGATGACCTGCCCCAACATCCTGGGCCTGGCCATCACGACATCGGGAAGGTGGCTGTATACGCTCTGCCCAGGCAGCCTCCAGATGGCGCGCGTCGAGCGGGACACCTCGACGGGAGCGCTGCTCGGCGGTGGGATCCTCACGAGCCCTGACTTCAACGCCGAAAACCTGCAGCCCATCGCGCTTGCGATCGCGACGGTCGCACAATGAGGTGGGCGCTCGGATCTCTCTTCTTTGTGGGCATGGGGGCTGTCCTCTACGGATGCGGCGACGGCATTAGCGATCGCCACATCACCCATACGGTCGAGTTTCTCGCGGTGGATCTCGAGGACCTACTTAGCCAGAACTATCTCTACCTCTACCAGGTCAATCAGACCGATGGGTCGCTCACCGAAACGGCCCATGTCGCGTTGTCTGATCCGAGCGCGGTCGGTGTCTCGATGACGATTTCTCCCGACCAGCACTTTGCCTACATCCTTGGATCCGGCGGATCCGCCCAGGTCTTTGGATACGCCATCTCCCAGTCCGGCCTTCTCACGGAGGTTCTTGGGGGTGCCGTGACTGTGGACGTGAGCGCTAACGACATCAAGATTTCTCCCGATGGCAACATACTCCAGGTGGTGGCGGGACACGGGGCTACACCCAACTGGGCGACCCTTTCTCGAAACACGACCACGGGAAAGCTGGGCACGCCGAGTTCGGTACTCGAAGACGGCAACGTCGCGCTCGGGCAGATGCTCTTCGCGCCCGACGGCAAGCACGCTTACGTGGTCGAACTCGGCGCACCCCACGGGTTGGCGGCCCATGCCATTCTGGGGGACGGGAGCCCCGACCCCACCTCCATTGTTCCTGTTCAGAACCTGGGGGGAGGCAACATCGGCGGGCTCATGGCGATCACGCCCGACGGAACCCTGATCTATGCCCCGGATACGGCCAATCACATTCAGGTGTGCACGGTCAATCCGAGCACGGGCGTTCTCGGGGCCTTTACCACGGCCTTTAACTACGGATCTGGGACAAGCGGCGACGTGGTGGTTTCTCCCGACGGACTCGACCTCTACGCCACGACCAATGCCGACGGCCACGTGCACGGATTTGCAGTGGTATCGGGAGGTGGGGCGCTCTCCGAGGTCCCGGGTTCGCCCGCCAGCCAGATCAGCTGTGGAACGATTCATCAGCCCGTCGTGACCGCATCCGGAAAATGGATCTACGCCATCTGCTTGGTTGGCGACCAGCTCATCCGGGTTCCCCGGAATCCGGTCACTGGCGCAATGGGGGCGGCGGACGTCTCGGTGACGCCGGGCTGGGTGGGTGCGAACCTAAGTCCGCGGGGCATTCGCGTCGTGACGGTGACTTACTAGGATCGGGTAGAATAGCGGGATGGGAACGGTGCTCCTCTGTTTTGGATTGGCTCTGGCCGTGGCGGCCTCGGGTTGCGGCTCCGGCATCAGTGACCGGCCGTCGTCGGCCGGCATTCAGCTGTTGGTCGTGGCCCTCGAAGACGGGTCGGGCACGACTTTTCTACGGACTTACACCGTGAACGATGCCGATGGATCGGTGGCCCAGGCGGGCAGCACCTCGACGACCTTTGCGGAGAACCCCAACGCGTTGGCCGTGTCTCCGAACGGGCGCTTTGCGTACCTGGTCACCAATGCGGCCACCGACCAACTCTGGGGGTTTCAGCTCTCGCAGTCGGGAGCTTTGAGCGCGGTGCCGGGAAGTCCCCTCGACACCCAAGATGCCACGGCCGCCCTGGTGGTGACGCCCGAAAACCGGACCTTGCATGAGACCTTCATGACCGGCTCCAGCAACTGGGCGACTTTCACCATCAATTCGGCCTCAGGAGAGCTTACGGCGCTCCCCTTGCTGAGTGAGGCGACCGCCGTGGGCTTGAGGGGCCTGGTTTTTTCGCCCACGGGGAACTTTGCCTATGTGGTGGTCCAGACGGCCCCGGACAATCTGGTGGACCACGTCCTGGGTTCAAACGGGCGGCCCTCCTCACCCAGCGGCGGATCCTCGGAGAGCACTGCGGCGGACCTGGCTCTCCAGGGGTCCATCACGCCCGACGGGACGCAGATCTTTTTCTCGGATGCCTCACAGGTCCTCACCCCTTTTGTCGCGGCCCCCAACGGAAACCTGACGGGCATCCCTGGGTCGGGCGTCAGTCTGGGCGGGTTTTTTCCGGGGGACGCGATGGTGAGCCCGGACGGCC
>DATJFU010000432.1:0-3314 GCA_035495495.1 Bdellovibrionota bacterium | reverse complement strand
CGCCGCCTCGAGGACTTCAGGTACGTCGAGTACCAGCTCCAGGTGGGCTACGTCTGGCCGTGGTTTCTGGGCGTGCCCGAGCTGACCTTCAGGCCCGAGCTGACACGGGAGCGCCGGCAGTACGTCAACTTCGACGCCGACTCGAGCCTTTTCACCGCGACGTGGGAGCGCTCGCTCTGGGACAGATGGGGTCTTCTCGCGGGCCTGACCTACAGCCTGGAATTCACGCGCCAGTTCCACGCCGTGGACCCCACGGACAACGTCAACCTGACCATCGGCGCCCTGATCCCGAGTCTCACGGTGGACCTGAGGGACAACCCCCTGTCCCCCACCAAGGGGTTCTTCGCCAAGACGTCGTTCGAGCTCGCCTCGACCGCCTTCTTGTCCCAGTCCGAGCCGTTTCCCGTGAGCTACACGCGCCTGCAAGGGCGCACGGATTACACGGCGCCCTTGGGTGAGGGGGCGTCCTGGTACTTCAGCCTCCGCGGTGGCTTGGGCGCCAACCTGGCCGATCCCCACAAGTCCGACGGTTCGATCGATACCCGCGTCCAGATTCCCCTCATCAAGCAGTTCTCCCTGGGCGGCGTGCAGAGCATGCGGGGATATAAACTACAAGAGTTGAATATCCAGGCCTTCGCGATCCAGGGCACGATGGCCTACGTGAACTACCGGACCCAGATCGACATTCCACTCGCTGGAAACCTGCGTTTTGGCCCCTTTTTGGACTCGGGCGTGCTCCTGGTCGACGGCCGCCTTCCGCAGCCGAGGGTCAACGGGGTGGGCGCGCTTCTGCCCAAACTGGGGGTCCGTTACGGCACGGGTCTGGGCCTGCACTACCAGACCCCCGTCGGCCCCGTGAACCTGGACCTGGGCTTTAAGGTCGCGCCCCTGCCGGGCGAGGATCGCGAGGAATTTCACTTCTCGGTCGGTGTTCTGTAGTTATTTAGTCAGGTATTTCCGGGGCGGTGGAAGTACTGGGAATGGCGTTGACTTCACCCCATGCGTTCGGTAATTCCACTCGACCTATGAGTCAGCAGAAGAGCTTTCAGGCCCAGCAAGACGGCCCCCACGCGTTTCAAACCAAAGGCGCCCTGGCGCCCAAGTGGTACGTCGTGGATGCCAAGGATCAGGTCGTAGGTCGCGTCGCGACCCTTTTGGCCAACGTCATCAGTGGTAAGCACAAGGCGACGTACACCAAGTTCGCTGACCAGGGCGATTTCGTCGTCGTTCTGAACGCCGAGAAGGTGGTCTTTACCCGCAACAAGTGGGACCAGAAGAAGTACTACCGCCACTCGGGCTGGATGAACGGCGGCCTCAAGGTCCGCACCGCGCGCGAGATGCTCGCCAAGAAGCCGACCGACATTTTGTACGAAGCGGTTTGGGGCATGACCACCAAGAGCACGCTCGCCCGCCGTCAGATGAAGAAACTGAAACTGTACGTGGGCGAGAAACATCCCCACGCCGCCCAGAACCCCCAGCCGCTCCCGGCCGGGACGCGCCGTCGTACGGTGCTGGCGAAAGCGAACTAATTTTTAAGGCCGAGCCCCGCGAGGCCGGAAGACTGTAAGGAGTGAAAGTGGCTGCGACTGAGACCAAGCAAGTGCATCGGGTGGGTAAGCGTAAGGCCTCCGTGGCGCGGGTGTACATCCGCCCCCGGGCCGGCGAAGCGGGCGTGATCCGGATCAACCGCCGCTCCTTCGAAAACTACTTTCCCCGCGAGAGCGCTCGCCAGCTCATCATCCAGCCCCTCGAGCGTACCGGCACCCTGGGCCAGTACGACATCCATGTGAACGTCATGGGTGGAGGGCTCTCGGGTCAGGCCGGCGCTGTGAAGCACGGTATCTCCCGCGCCCTGACGGAACTCGATCCGACTTTCCGCCCCGTTCTCAAGAAGAGCGGTTTCTTGACCCGCGACTCCCGCGAGGTCGAGCGTAAGAAGTACGGTTTGGCCGGCGCCCGCCGCCGCTTCCAGTACTCCAAGCGTTAAGAACCCGGTTCCCCACCGCTTTCTACTGCGCAGGGCCCTGCTGGGTCCGGGTGTCGTTCTCCGCGGTGAGGAACCGGATTCTTATTTTGGATGGTATCCTTTAGAGAATGCCTTGGCTTCTCGCCCTACTTCTTCTCCTTGCGTCGCCCGCCTGGGCCGAGGAGCCGACGTCCGAGCTGAACGAGCCCCTTGCGCCGACGGCCGAGGTGCCTGCGCAAGAAGCTCCGCCCGCCGAGACGCCCGCGCCGCCGCCCGAGACGCCGGCCGAGGTGGTGCCCGTGCCCACAGAAGAACCACCGGCCGGCCAGGCGGAGTCGCCGGCGACACCGGCGGAGGTCCCGGTTCCACCTTCGCCCGAAGAGAGCGCGGCCCAGCAGGCGCCACCTGAGCCCCCCAAGCGAAAGCGTCCGGAGTGGGAGTCCCCGTTTCATTCGTCGCGATGGCCCGGGGCCTTTGTCGGTCTGCGCACATCCTTCGCGATGGGCGCGCTGCGCGTGCCCCGCTTCGGGCCCGAGGGCCTGACTTCGGCCCAGCAAGACATCGGTCAGATGGCGCCCTACCTGGGTATCGAGATGGGCAAGGTCCCGCAGCGCTGGGGCGGATCGTTTTCGCTGGAGACCACGTTTCTGAGCACTCCAGCGGCCTACCTCGGCCAGTCTCCGTTCCACCTGGCCCTGGCTCTCAACGTGATTCGGCAGCCGCGGGACTCAAAATTCAGGTGGATGGCCGGCTTCGAGCCGTACGTCACCTATGTGGTGACCTATCCGACGGGCCAGACCTTGGAGATGCGGGCCTTTGGATTCAAGGCCGAGAGTCACTACCTGCTCAAGAAGTGGAGCGGCTCGTTCTTGGAGGCTTTTGCCTCGCTGACCTACGACCGCATCACCGAGGTCGCCGCGGGATTTGATTCCAACACCAAGAACTATCCCGTCTCGACGTTCACGGGCGGCGGGTTGAATTACATCTTCTTGGCCTACCTGGGCCTCGAGCTCAGTCTATCCTGGTAAAGACCTGTTCTTCGACCGAGCCCGTGTTGCAGAACTGCACCGGCGTATGATCGGTCTGCGAGAGCACGTCGACTACGCCGAGATTGGCCAGGTAGGTGTGCTCCGTGTTTCCGAGGCTCACGGGGCTCGCGGCCGCCGTGCACGTCGTGGTTCCGGCCTTGGGGGGAACGGCGGGAAACGTGCAATCCGCGGCGCAGGTCTCGGTCGTCACCGTCTCGGTGACCGTCAGTCCCTTGCGGGCGTACGATCCCGTGACGTCAAAGGTGCAGGGCGTGCCCGTGTTGCCGAATTCGGCGACGAACGTGCTGTCCGTCCTGCCG
>DATJFU010000431.1:0-2811 GCA_035495495.1 Bdellovibrionota bacterium | reverse complement strand
GGACGGTAAAGAATGAAAGTTTCGTGGAACTGGCTGGGCGACTTCATCGACCTCTCCAAGGTGGGCGGGCCCGACAAGCTCGCAGAAATTCTCACGGGCTTGGGCCTCGAGGTCGAGGCCTCGGTATCGCAGTCCGCCGGGTTCGAAGACGTCGTCACCGCCAAGGTCGTCAAGAAGGACAAGCACCCCGACGCCGACCGCCTCAACCTCTGCCAGGTGGACCCCGGAACCGGGACGCCGCTTCAGATCGTCTGCGGCGCGCATAACTTCAAAGAGGGCGACATCGTCTGCATGGCCAAGGTGGGCGCCAAACTGCCCAACGGCATGCACATCCAGGCCGGCAAGATCCGCGGCGTGCTGTCGAACGGCATGCTCTGCTCGGACGAGGAACTCGGCCTCTCGACCAAATCCGAGGGCATCCGCGTTCTGCCGCCTTCCACGGCGCTCGGACAGCCCCTGGCAAAAATCCTGGGCCGCGATGACTTCGTGTTCGAGATCAAGCTCACGCCCAATCGGGGGGACTGCCTGAGCCACCTGGGCATCGCGCGTGAAGTCGCCGCGTACCTCGGTCTCGAGCTCAAGAAGCCCAAAGTCGCCGAGCTCCCCGCGCCGGGCGGCTCGCCCATCGCGACGGCCCTCGACGCCGGCGACCTGTCGCCCCAGTTTCTGGGCTGCATGATCAAGGGCGTGAAGGTCGGCCCGTCGCCGGACTGGGTCAAGCGCAAGCTCGAAGCCATCGGCTCGCGGTCGATCAGCAACGTGGTCGACGCCACGAACCTCGTGCTCTACGAGCTCGGGCAGCCCGTTCACGCCTACGACGCCGCCCGCCTCGAGGGCAAGACCCTGCGCGTGCGCATGTCCAGGGCGGGCGAGAAGCTGCCGCTCCTCGACGACACCTCCGTCACGCTCACCGGTGAGGAGCTCGTGATCGCCGACGACGCCAAGCCCGTCTCCCTCGCGGGCGTCATGGGCGGCGGCAACTCCCAGGTGCTCGACGGCACCGTGGACGTCTATCTCGAATGCGCCGAGTTCAACCCCGTCAAGGTCCGCCGCACGGCGGGCCGGTTCGTCAAACACACGGATTCGTCGCACCGCTTTGAGCGCGGTATCGATCCCCAGGGCACGCCCTTCGCGCTCGCGCGCCTGGCCGGCCTCGTGACCGAGCTCGCGGGCGGCAAGATCGTGGGGGTCGCTTCGACGCGCGCGCCTTCGCGCGCGAACTGGACGGCGCCTTCGATCGCCCTCGACCCGACCTTTGTCGGTCATTTCTTGGGCTTTGAGATCCCCGCCGCCGAAGTCGAGAGCGTGCTCACGCGCCTCGGTTGCGCGGTGAAGAAGGCGGGTTCAGCGTGGACCGTGACGCCACCGTCGCACCGTCTGGACCTCACCATCCGCGAAGACCTGGCAGAAGAAGTCGCGCGCTTCGTCGGTTACGAAAAGATCCCCGCCACCATTCCACCCCTGACCCGTCCGCCGACGTCAGTGCTCGACTCGCCCGAGACGCAGGCCATGGAGATGATGGATCGGGCCAAGGACACGTTGGTTTCTCTGGGCCTTCGCGAGGCGGTGAACTACTCGTTCACGAGCGCCGAGTGGCTCGCGCAGTTCGGCCTCACGGCGTCCGTGGGCCTGCGCAATCCGCTGAGCGCCGAGCAAGAGGTGATGGTTCCGTCGCTCTTGCCCGGTCTCGTGCAGTCCGTGCTGACCAACCAACGCCGGCACTTTGGGTCGGAGACGCTCGAGGCGCGGCTCTTTGAGATCCGGCCGGTTTTCGCGGGCCCGGCGGGTTCCACCCCAGCCACATCCCTCAAAGCTTCGTCACGCACCGAGACGGGGGTGGTGGAATCTTGGCGCTTGGCGTTTGCGCTCTCGGGGAGCCGCTTTCAGGAGGGCCTCAAGACGGACCGCGCGCCGCTCGACTTCTACGACCTCAAGGCTCTCTGGGAACAGCTCGTCGAGCGCCTGGGGGCGCGTGGGGTGCGTTTGCAGCCCATGGGAGACACCGGCGATCCCCGCTTGGGCCTCTTTCACCCAGGCCAGTCCGTGCGCGTGGTGGGGGGCAAAGACACGATCGGCGCGATCGGATTGCTGCACCCCCGCGTAAGCAAAGCGCTGAAGCTGAGAAGCCCCCTCTGGATCGGTGAAGTGGACTGGGATGCGTTGCGTAAACTGTCGCGCGCGGCGCCCCGCGAATTCAAACCTTGGTCGGAGTTTCCAGGAATCGAGCGGGACTTTGCCCTCGTGGTGAACGAAGGCGTGGAGGCCGATCGGATTACTCAAGTGGCGCTCCAGGCGGGCAAGCCCTTGGCAAAGGTCGTAAAGGTTTTCGATATTTACCGTGGTTCACCCATACCTGAGGGGATGACAAGCATCGCGGTGCGGGTTATCTTTTTAGATGACAGTCGGAGTTTGCAGGAGACGGAAGCCGACGAACTCTCAGGCAAAATCGTCGCCCGGTGGAAATCGGATCTGGGGGCGAACCTGAGAAGTTGAGTGACTGTCTACCGGACGCGCGGGGCGCGTGCCTTAAGGCCTGCAAATTCCTGAGAAAACGCCCTGATTTCAGGAGGAATTTGGCGCCGTGGCCATGACAAAAGCGGACATCGTCGAAGCTCTCTACGAAAAGATTGGGTTTTCCAAGAAGGAAGCCGCCGATCTGGTGGAACTCGTGTTCGAGACCATCAAGGACACGCTCTCCAACGGGCAAAAGATCAAGATTTCCGGATTCGGAAATTTCGTGGTGCGTGAAAAGCGCGCCCGGGTGGGGCGCAACCCCCAGACCGGAGAAACCATCGAGATTTCGGCGCGGCG
>DATJFU010000430.1:0-2498 GCA_035495495.1 Bdellovibrionota bacterium | reverse complement strand
CGCCCAAGGGGGTGCGCAGCATCACGGGCTCGGCCAACTGGTCCAAGGGCGCGGTCGAGAGCAACGACGAGAACGTGGTGGTCTCGGACAACCCCTACCTCGCGGCGATCTACATGCGCGAGATCCTCTCGCAGCTCTACGTCTACCGCTATTACCAGCGCGAGGATGCGCCGGCGTTTCAGGACGAGATCCGCTACTTCACGGCCAAGGTCCCCTGCGCCCTGACGTTGGCGGGCCGTCCCCAGGCGGCGTGCGGCTGGAAGCCCACGTTCATGAGCGCGACCGGCGCGCTCGCGCTTCAGAACGTGCCGGCGGATCCGAATACTGACTCGGTCTGGGCTTGGGTGAACCAGCTCAACGGCAACCACGGGGGCGCCGTTCGTCTCTACACCAGCCACGAGTTCGGCGGCCGCTGGGTGACCACGGTTCCGCTCCCGGCCGGCTGGCACGTGACGTTCAAGTTCTTCAAGGCTCCCAAGGGCTACGACGCGGCGGCCTCGGGCGTGGGTTCTCCCCAGATCCAGTGGGAGTACGGCGGCGTGAACAACGACCGCACGCTCGACCTGCCCTCGCTCAACATCCAGGCGGTGCGCGGCCCGTACACGTGGGGTCAGCCGTAAGGCTAATGGATCTCGATACCGAACGGGTATCGCCAGCCGTCGAACTTGTGTTTGCCGTCGCCGGGCCCTCCGGAGCCGCTTCCGATGAAGAAGCGCATCTGCAGGGCCAGGGTCGCCGCCGGGCTGGGTGAGAAGCCCGTGATGGAGCCCCCCGGTTTGACCCAGTCGGTTCCCAGCTCCAGGGCCAGGTGAAAATAGGGGACGACTCGCCAGAGCAGGCCCGCCTCGCCCAGAAGTGAGATTCCACCCGTGCGCTGGTTGTAGCTCAGGCTCATGAGACTGCCCTGGCGGGTGAACACCCAGGGACTGACCCCCGCGCTGATGTAGAAGCGGCCAAAGTCGGCGCGCGCGACGACCGGATACGGAATGTTCAGGACTTGCTGGAGTCCCGAAGCGGCGCCCGTCGTGCAACGGTCTTTGATCCCCAGGTGAAACTGGATGTCCGAACTGTCGCTCGAGAGGTTGTAGAAGAACCCCAGCGTGAGCCCGATATCGAGGGGCGGAGCGGCGGTCATGAACCCTCCGAAGAGGGCTTGGCCGTTGCGGATGGATGCGGCGCCCACGCCGGTTTCGACGTAGAAATCGCCGGCATGGGCCTGTGCTGGGACCATGAGGCCCGCGGCCGCGACCCAGAAACTCAATTTGGCGCTGCGCCATTTCATGGCTTCTTTAAGGGTACGCGGCGTCGGACGTGGGGGCAAACTCCCCCCTAACTTCATGACACGGCTCATGATTCCGTGTAAGCAGAGGGGACATGGCCTATCAAGAAATGCTGCAGGAGTTGGCCGAGCGTGAACGGCGTGCGGAGGCGGGGGGCGGACCCGAGCGCATGGCCAAGCAGCACGCGGCCGGCAAGCTCACGGCTCGCGAGCGCCTCGAGCTCCTCATGGACCCCGGCACCTTTGAGGAGATCGACAAACTCGTCGTCCACCGGTGCACGGATTTTGGGATGGAAAACGAGAAGATCCCCGGCGACGGCGTCGTCACGGGCCACGGCCGGGTGCATGGCCGGCCGGTCTTTGCGTTCTCCCAGGACTTCACGGTTTTTGGTGGAAGTCTTTCGGGTGCCCACGCGGCCAAGATCTGCAAGATCATGGATCTGGCGGTCAAGAACGGCGCGCCCGTCATCGGGCTCAATGACTCGGGCGGCGCGCGGATCCAAGAGGGCGTGGACTCGCTCGGCGGTTACGCCGAGATCTTCTGGCGCAACGTGCAGGCGAGCGGGGTCGTGCCCCAGATCAGCGTGATCCTCGGTCCCTGCGCGGGCGGCGCCGTGTACTCGCCCGCCATGACCGACTTTATCTTCATGGCCGAGAGCTCGTCGTACCTGTTTGTGACCGGTCCGGACGTGATCAAGACGGTCACGCACGAGGACGTCACCAAAGAGGCCCTCGGGGGGGCGCATACCCACGGCGAGCGCAGCGGCGTCGCCCACTTCGTCTACCCCGACGAGCGCGCCACGCTCGAGGGCGTGCGCAAGCTGCTCGACTACCTGCCCTCCAACAACCTGGACGCCGTCCCCCGGGACGGGACGGCGGGGGATCCCGCTGACCGGTCATGCTCTGGCATCGCGGGACTTCTCCCCGATTCTCCGCAGAAGCCCTACGACATGCGCAAGCTGATCCGTGAGGTGGTGGATCGCGGCGAGTTTCTCGAAGTGCAGGGCGGATACGCCAAGAACATCGTGGTGGGCTTTGCCCGCGTCGACGGCCGCAGCGTGGGGATCGTGGCCAACCAGCCCGCGCACCTGGCCGGCTGCCTCGACATCAACGCCTCGCTCAAGGCCGCGCGGTTCGTGCGCACCTGTGACTCGTTCGGGATTCCGCTTGTGACCTTTGTCGACGTGCCGGGGTTCTTGCCGGGCACGGCGCAGGAGTA
>DATJFU010000429.1:0-23564 GCA_035495495.1 Bdellovibrionota bacterium | reverse complement strand
CGCCTCGGCGCCCACGAGTTTCGCCTCGAGAAGGCCCGACTTGAGCCCGATCCCATCCAGCGACGCACCCGCGATGGGGAAGCGCTCCGACTCGATACAGACGGGCTTGATCTCCTCCCCGATTAGGTCTTGGAACTCCTGGCGGATCTGGCCCTCCACCTCGTGGCCCTTGGAGAAGATGAATTCCTTCGACGGATCATCGTCCAGGTCGGAGGCGATGCCACGGAAGTCATTCCACAGGGTGAGGCGCGTATTGTACGGGCACTCCCCCACCACGGCCGCAGCTTGGGAGCCGCCAATGTGGCCGAGTCGCCACGCATGCCATTCGGGACTGCCTTGAGCCAGCGCCAGTGTCTTCACACATCCTCCGCATTCAGTAAGTGCCGCGCAATGGCGGGGTCGGTCTTGCGCTCAGGGAGCGCGCAGGGAAACGGGTCCATGAGCCAATCGCGCGGCGTGGGCGACGGGAGGCCCATCTCTTTGGCCTCGGCTTCGGCGCGGGCCCGCACCTTCTCCGGGTCCGAGTCAAACTCGCGGACGATCTCGACGGCGGTCTCGAAGGTCATTGGGCGTCATCCCCCGGGACCGAATCGGGCTCATCCCACACCGTGAAAAATACCTTCATGTGCTTTTGAAGCTCGGTGAGCAGGCTGGCCCACATGTCGTGGGTCTGGCGCGCCCAATTCATGATGGACGTAACCCCGTGGGCCGTTGCTTCAGTCGCCTCGTGCTGAGCCTCTTTGCTGGGGAAATCCTCTTTCTTGCTTCGGAACCGGACGGCCATCCGCCCACCCCCTTCCGGGTCCTTTTCAAAGTGCATCACGCTCCATGTCGGATCGATGACGTTGCCGAATTCCGCATGCGTGCGGCTCACGAGGAGAATGGCCCCCATGCAATCGTACTTCGCGCAGAGCGCGCGGAACTCAAGCATGGCCTCGCGCAGCTTCGGGTCGTAGGGCGCGCTCATCTCCGCACCCGCCCCGCCGCGACATCCGCGTCTTTGGCGATGCGAAAGGGATTGACGAACTTCTTAGAGGGGTCCTGCGCCCAGACCACGAGCCCCGCCTTGAGCGCGACCGCGAGGGATAGCTCCTGCTTCCCGTTCTCAGTGCGGGAAAGGGCCGACTGATCCAGGCCCAGGCGCTTCCCGTAGTCCGCTTGCGACAGGCCCCGGGCCTTGCGGAGGATCTTGAGTCGTGCGCCGGGGGTCATGACTTCCGCCCTTCGGCGCGGTGGTGCGCATCGTGGTGTGGCTTGCAGAGCCAGCGAACGCTTAGAGGTTCCGAGTAGTCGTCGTGGTGCGCGTGCGTCCGCTCGGCGCCGCACTGTTCACATGGCTGACGCGTGAGTTTGCCGGATTGGATCGCGTTAGAGACTGCGACGCGCGCACGGTACTTCACTTGCTCATCTGGTCGCTTGCGGTATTCCTGGCGGAACCGCCGCTCATAGTCTGGTGCGTGTTTCCCGCGTTGTGAGAGACCCAGTGCCTTTCGCTTTGCGCGCCATGCGGCCTGCTCTGCCCGCGAGCAAGTCGTGCAGACGTAGTCTGCGTTCTTTAACTGGTGCGGTTTAGGCGTGAATGTCATTGCGCACTTGCGGCACGGTTTCATTTGCGGCCCTCCGCACGGGCGACGAGCAGGTCCGCCGTCCGTATGGCATCTTCAGCGAAAGCGGCAATGCGCTTCCCTTCGGCGGTGTCAGACCATGGCCCAACCGCCTTGATCTCTGTGGCCAGCCGTTCAACGAGTCCATGTAAATTTGTCAGGGCAGTCGCGATGCCGCTTGGGTCCGCGATCCCCTCGCAGGCGTTCACGCAGGTCACGATGCGGGCGGCGTTGGCTTCGGCCTCTTCGCGTGAAATATTCGTGATCGTCGAGAAAAGGGTGCGCGCACAAACCGTTCCGTAGTTCTGTCGCGGAAAGAGAATGGCAAAACTGCCCTCCGTTGCAATGTCGTTGACGACCCTGCCGCCGCCCGCTGAGAGGCTGACGTTTGCTTTGCCCACACGCCAAGGCCCCGGCGTGTGTTTGGGTTTCGTGCTCACGCCGCCCCCCTGCGGAGTTCATCCTCCGCCACGTAGTCAATGAGGGCGTTCGCGGCAGCGGCATCCAGCTCCGGCGAGTGGGCCTCGCGGTCCGAGCAATCCCCTTCCACGGGCCAAAGCTCCACGATGTCCGCGGACCACTCGGCAAAGAAGGCGCTGGCGCCGTGGGACTCCACGGTCCCGGAGACCGCCCACTTGCGTCCCGCGTGTTCAAAGGTCGTTTTCGCAGTCCAGGTCATAAAACCCCCTCGGTTGACGTAGTTGCGCACTGCGTATAGAGTGCGTGCGTCATGAGTTTAGGAAAGGGCCCGATGTCACTCGGACCCCTTCCCAAACCCACGACTCTTAAGCCGTTTCCTTAGATTCCGAGGCCTCGGAGGCGTACTGCTTTGCCTCCTCCTCGGTGCAGCCCAATGCCTTGGCGATGTCGTAGGCCGTGCCCGGCCTGATCGACCCACCCTCTTTGGCCTTTGCGATCGTTCGGACATTCACCGAGTTCTTCAGTTCCCAGTCCGTGATGACTTCAGCGAGTGTGCGCGTCATGGATATAAAGTGCCATATTTATGTCAGTGCTTCAACACAAATGTGGCATTTAACCCCAGTTTTTGGCGGGTATGATCTAAGTGTTGGCAACGATTGGCGAAATCTTTAGGGGCAATCTGGTCGCTTTTCGGGGCGAGAGGACCCAATTCCAGATGGCGGAGTTCCTGGGGGTACCCCTGCGCACCTATGCCCGCTGGGAGTCCGGTAAGTTCCCCAGGGAGGCGACCATCCGCTACATCGCAAAGAGGGCCAAAATCCCCGAGGCGGCCCTGTTTCAGGACCCAAGCACCCGGGCGCCGGCCCCGCTGCCCAGCCCCCCCACCCCGGCCCAGGCCCTAGACGTTCTGCGCGAGCTCATTGAAGCCATCCCGCCCGATATGGCCCAAGCCCTCATGGCGGCGAAGGCGACCGTGGACCGCTCGTGAGCTTCACGACCTGCACCCAGTAGCCGTGCCTCCGCAGGATGAGCCCCAGGATCTTGATAATGGCCACAAGCCTGTGGGCATCCTCTGATTCCAAGAACCAATTATGACGTCAGGCCATAGCGCGGTGCAAGCAATGGAATTTGTTGAATTAGTCAGACATGGAAATGACACATTAAATCGGCGCACGCGTTGGGCCGATAATAGAGAAAATGAAATACGTGATTATTGCATTCTTGATGATTGGCTATCCCTGCTTTGCCGAGGGGCTGAAGAATGCGCCCGAACAGCGCTCCGAGACCGGATTCGTCGCCGCGATCGGTGGGCCGGCGCTTATCACTTCAAAAGGCGGGGGCAGTCCGGTCAACTTCGGCGCACGCGCGGATCTGCGGCTGGGGAATGATTCTATGGCCGAGGGCCTGATCGGGATCGCGGTCAATACCATGACCAAAAGCACATCAATCACGAGCGGTACCATCACGACGATCACGGCCGAATACTTGGCGCGGAAAGCCTGGGGCACTGGCCTTTATCTAGGCGCAAGGGCCGGATTGGGATTGAATAGCGTTACGGCCGCGGGACAAGGCGCGTCGGATACCGTCTTTGCTTTCGCTCCAGTCATAGGCTGGGAGCTCCCGGTCGGGACCCCGGTGCTTCTGATCGAGGCATCTTGGGAAACCTCCGAGGGTGGGACATTCACCTTTGGCGGGACGCCGATCGCCTATGACGCGACACAGGCGGTCCTTCTCCGGGCGGGAATCGGCATCGAGTTCTGAGGCCCATCCAGCCTCACCGCCCCCGCACGCACTGAGTATTGCTTAAACCGCAATACCGTGATTCACTCCCGGACATGTGGATCTCGAAGAGAAAGCGGCGCTCGAGCCAAGTTCGGATGCTCGATCGGCGTCGGCGAATGGTGCGGATTCAATCGGGCGCGTCCGGGGCTCGCACGGCAATGCGGCACCGGGATCCCGCTGGGTTCCTCGCGGCCATTGCCTCCCTGTTCCATCGGCGGGCCGGCTGATTCACGAGAACCCCCATTGGGCGTCGCTTGCGGTCCTCGTGGTGGGGGTCCTGGCGTTTTGGCTCCTGGACGATGGGCGCAAGTAGGGCGCTAGTCCCTCGCCCGCCCCCGCCGCCAGCCCGGCCGCCCCTCGGGGAGTTTCCCGCGGCTTTCGCGCATCGCCTGCCGGACGATCTCCTCGACGGGTACCGAAAGGGCTTGAGCGAGTTCCCAAGCCTCGGACACCGTCATGTCCCGTTCCCCGTGGAGCATGCGGGAAAGGGCCGGCGCCCCCATCCCGAGCACCTCCGCGAGCTCCCGCTGGGAGGCGTACCCACTCTCGGCGATGCGCTTGATGAACCAGGCCGTATTCATTGACCTAAAGAGTCGCACGAATCGCAACGCCTAGCAACGCAGAACGTCAGAGCCCGTATTGCGAATCCAGCAATGCCGAGTATTGCGATTTCAGCAATATTGTGGTGGAATCTTAGCTAATGAAACTGAGTCCTGCTGAGGTAGTCATCCGGGCCTTTGGGGGCGTGAGGGCGACCGCGAAGGCCATTGGCCGTAACCCCGGATCCGTCTGCCGCTGGCGCCAATCCAAGGACCGCGGCGGATCCAATGGCGACGTGCCCAGGGGCGCTCAGAAGCCGATCCTGGACGCCGCGAAGGCCAAGAACCTCGACATCAACGCCCACGACCTCATTTACGGCCGGGAGTTGAGCGCGTGAGAGACAACCCCATGGGCTTCCGAAAGACTCGGCGCCATTCCGGCCCCACTGCCGCTCAGGACCTAGCCCGGACGATCAGCATCGAGGAGGCCGCCTACGCCTCGGCCGCGTCCCTCGCCGGCACCCGGTGCCCCATCTGCGGCAAGACCGCGACCGGCGCCCGCGTGGTGGGCCGCATGATTCAGTACCAGCACCGCCACAAGAACACCCGAGCCCCGTATCGGGAAACGACCTACTGCGAGAAGGACGCCGGCTAATGCCCTACAAAAGCGACGCCCAGCGGAAGAAGTTCCACGCGCTCATGAACCGCGGCCAGATCGCCCCCGCGACCGTGAAGGAATTTGACCAGGCCTCAAAGGGCATGAAACTCCCCAAATACGCAAAGCCCAAGGCCAAACCCAAGGGCAAGAAATGAGTAAGCCCGCGCCCGAGAGCCCACTCGAGAAGGCCCGGACCCATGTGCGGTTCGTCCGCCAGCGCCTCCTCGACCGCCTGGACCACATGTTCCCAGGCCAAGCCTCGGACGTGGGCCACGTCGTGGACCTGATCGAGCAGATGATCCAAGCGAAAGCGGCGGTGAAAGAAGCGAGCAAGAAGGGCAAAAGCGATGGCTAGCCTCTCGAACCCGAGGCGTGAGGCATTTTGTCAGGAATACCTCGTCGACAAGAACGCCACGAAGGCGGCGGAACGCGCTGGCTACAGTAAGAACTCCGCCCAGGAGCAGGGTTCCCGACTGTTATCGGATGCTATGGTAAGGGCCCGCGTCGACGAGCTCCTCGCCAACCAAGAGAAGCGGACCCAGATCACCGCCGATCGCGTGCTGAAGGAACTCGCGCGAGTCGCCTTCATGGATCTCTCGGGCGCCTACAACGATGCCGGCGGGTTACTCGCGGTCAAGGACATGCCAGAGGACGTCAGGCGGGCGATCGCGGGCGTGAAGATCTACGACGAATTCGACGGCGTGGGCCGCGAGCGCGAGAAAATCGGCGAGACGACCGAAATCAAGACCATCGACAAGGTCCGCGCGCTTGAACTCCTCGGGAAGCATCTGAAACTCTTCACGGATAAACTTGAGCACTCCGGCAAGATCAGCCTCGAGCAACTCGTTGCCGGATCCACCGAGCCCGAGGGCGAATGACCCCGGCTCAGGCCCGCATTCGCTCCTGGCGGGAGAACCCACGTCAATTCGCGGCCGATGTCTTCGGAGTGACTCTCGATCCCTGGCAGGAGCAGGCCCTGAGCACCTTGGGCGGCCCACCCGACCCGCGTCGGCGGATCATGCTCAAGGCATGCACTGGCCCAGGGAAATCCGCCGCCCTTGCTTGGATTGGCTGGCATCGGCTCCTGTGTTTCGCTGGCCGCGGTGAGCACCCGAAAGGGGCCGCGCTTTCCGGCGAGGGCCGGGACAACCTCCGGGACAACCTCTGGTCGGAACTCGCCAAATGGCGGGAGCGTTCGGATCTCCTCATGCGGGCGTTCACCTGGACCGCGGAACGGATCTACGCCAACGATCACCCGGAGACCTGGTTTCTCTCGGCGCGCTCCTACCCCAAGGATGCCAACCCAGACGCGGTCGGTCGGTCACTGTCTGGTCTTCACTCACGCTTCCCGTTCCTCCTTCTCGATGAGACTGGGAATATGCCGATTCAGGTCGGCCAGAAAGCGACCCAGATTTTCACGGGCGGGGTGGAGGATGGTCTGATTGCGGGCGCTGGGAACCCGACGAGTACCGGACATCTCCTGTACCACGCGGCGACCCATGAGCGGGAACTCTGGGACGTCATCACGATCACTGCGGACCCGGATGACCCTAAGCGCACGCCACGGGTGGATCTTGAGCACGCGAGGGAGCAGATCCAGCTTTACGGCCGGGACAACCCTTGGGTCATGGCGACGATCCTAGGCCTATTCCCGCCGGGCGGCATCAATACCCTCATGTCCGCCGATGACGTGGAAGCGGCCATGAATCGGGTCCTGGATGAGGAGCATTATTCCTGGGCTCAGAAGCGCCTGGGGGTGGACGTCGCCCGCTTCGGGGATGACCGGACGGTGATTTTCCCACGCCAGGGCCTCATGGCCTTCCGCCCCGAGACCCTCCGAAAGCAAGACACGACCATGATCGCAGCGGCCGTCATGAACAAGAAACTCTCATGGCGCTCCGACCGCGAGTTCATTGACGATTCCGGGCATTGGGGTCACGGCGTCTTGGATAACGTGAAGGCCGGCGGCTACAAGGCGACTGCAGTTCTGTTCGAGGCTCCGCCCTTTTACGACCAGACGTGCAAGAACCGGCGGGCCGAAATGTGGATCGCACTCTCAAAGTGGGTCACCGAAAACGGGGTGCTCCCCAAGATGCCGGAACTCGTAAAGGAACTCTCGGCGCCCACCTATACCTTCGTTCAGGGGAAGTTCCAGCTTGAGCCCAAGGATCTGATCAAGAAGCGCCTAGGCTCATCCCCGGACCTGGGCGACGGCCTCGCATTGACCTTTGCTGAGCCGGACATGCCGCGCGAATTCAGACCAAAGTCCAAAGCGCCGAACTACTCGTCCATAGGCGGCGGGCAGTCTTGGATGGGGTGAGGGAGTGGGGTCCAGCACTGCGGACAGCATCGCACCTCGACTGGCTTCCGAAACCAGCGCGGCTTACGCAGCACCAGGCAGACGACGACCGTCACGCCGCAGACGCGGCATACCGGCGGTGTCATTTCTCATCCTTCGGGAGCGCCTCGATGGCTGCAAGCCCAATCCACTGCATCATGGCCCAGTGATTTTGAAGGATCAGGGTGCCCACCTCTATGAGCGCGTCCACCCGGCGGGCGTAGGCCTCGGCCTCAGCTAGCTCTGCTTGGGCGGCGGCGAGGCGGTCGTCCACCCTCACTTCAGTGTGCACAAGGCGGACGCCAGATATGCGAGGCCCAAGAATATAGCCAAACGCCTCGTGCTGCGCCGATCCGCCTCGTCCTGCTCGCATATCTCCCTCCAAACGTCCGGACGCTCGTCGATCACGGCCGCTTCCCCGCGCTGTCCTGGCGGCAGTACTGAATGAGCGCATGGTTCCCGCTCGCGTCCAAGTCCACGCGGGTAATCGTGGCACCTGGGGGAATGGACTCTTGAAAGGTCCGGTAGGTGAAGCCGCACCCGTCTCCATGAGCGCACGTCCCACCCTCACGGGATAGGTAGCACTTATAAACCCCGTAGCCCTCTGGGCATTGGGCCCAAGCTGAGCTAAGCGCCAGCATTAAAATCCACATTCCATAACCGCTACCACAACACCTGACGTTGCGAAAATGGTAACTTATGCGTTATTGCGAAATTAGCAATAATTCTTCGCAATGGATCTCGTCGATGACACCGAGACTCCGGCCGAAGACCTCGCGCCGGGTGATTCTGACGCGGGCGAATCCGACGAATCCCTTTTAAAACAGGCAAAAACCCGCTTCAAACTCGCGGGCGAGGCCGAAGAAGAAAACCGCCGCCTCGCCAAAGAGGACCTCGAGTTCCGCTCGGGCAAACAATGGCCTGACGACGTGGTCGTGGACCGGCAGCGCGATGGTCGGCCGTGCCTGGTCATCAACCGGCTCCCCCAGTTTGTTCAGCGCGTCGCAAACGACCAGCGCCAGAACCGCCCCGGCATCAAGGTTCACCCGGTCAACGACGGGGCTGACGAGGAGACCGCGAAGCTCATTCAAGGGCTCATCCGGCACATTGAGTACCAGTCGAGCGCCGACAACGCCTACGACACGGCAGCGGAATCCGCAGCGACAAACGGCTGGGGCTACTTCCGGATCCTGACCGACTACGCGTCACCGAAAAGTTTCGATCAGGAAATCCTGGTCAAGCGCATCCGCGACCCCTTCTCCGTCTACTTCGACCCCTTCGCGCAGGAGCCCGACGGCTCGGATGCCAATTGGGCGTTCGTCGTCGATGAGATGAGCCGGGATGAGTTCAAGGCCAGGTACCCCAAGGCGGATCTCACGAAGTCCGATTGGAAGGATCTGACCAAATCGGACCCCGACTGGTTCGTGAACGATGGCGCACGGATCGCCGAGTACTTCTACCGCGAGTATGAGGAGCGCGAAATTGCGCTTCTCTCAGACGGCCAGGTCGTCATGGCCGATGCGGTGCCGGCCGGTGCCGAGGTTCAATCCACCCGCAAGGCCCGGGTCCCAGTAGTCAAGTGGTGCAAGTTAAACGGCGTCGAGATCCTTGAGAAGAACGAATGGCCCGGCTCGTACATCCCGATCATCCCCGTTTACGGCTCGGAACTCATCGTGGGCGGCAAGCGGATCCTCGAGGGCCTGATCCGAAACGCCAAAGACTCCCAGCGCATGTACAACTACTGGGCGTCAGCGCAGACGGAGATGATCGCGCTCGCACCCAAGGCCCCCTTTGTGGGCGCCGAGGGACAGTTTGAGGGACATGAGGCTAAGTGGGAATCCGCGAATCGACGGAATCTCGCGTTTCTTGAGTACAAGCCTGTTTCATTGAACGGCCAGCCGGCTCCGCCCCCTCAGCGCTCCATGGTCGAGCCTCCAGTGCAGGCCATCTCACAAGCCCGCATGATGGCCGCGGACGACCTCAAGGCCACGACCGGGATCTACGACGCGGCCCTGGGGAATCAAAGCGCCGAAACGAGCGGCATCGCGATTCAGTCCCGCACCCAGCAGTCCGAGACCTCGAATTTCCACTTCATGGACAACCTCGCGCGCTCCATGAAGCACGCCGGCCGGATCATCGTCGAACTGATCCCGTTCATTTACGACACGAAGCGCACGGTCCAGATCGTGGGCGAGGACGGGATTCGGACCAAGCACGTCATTAACGAAGGTGCGGTCGGGCGGAGCCAGAACCCAGACGGCAAAATCTACGACCTTACGGTTGGCCTCTATGACGTGACGATCGACGTCGGCCCGTCATACGCGACCAAGCGCCAGGAGGCTGCGGCCTCGATGGCCGAACTCGCCCGGTCCATCCCCCAGATTGGCCAAGCGGCTCCGGACCTCATGGTTCGCGCTTACGACTGGCCGGGGGCGGCCGATATCGCGGATCGGCTGAAAAAGACCCTCCCTCCGCAGCTTCAGGACGACGGTAAGGGCGGACAGCCCCAGGTGCCGCCACAGGTTCAGGCGCAGATGCAGCAGATGAGCCAGATGATCGAGGGGCTCACGCAGGCGCTCCACGCCGCACACGACACGATCGATCAGAAGCGGGTGGAACTCGAATCCAAGGAGCGGATTGAGTACGCCAAGATCAAGTCCAACGAGACCATCGAACTCACGAAGCTCGATGCCAAGGACTCAATCGCGCTCCTCGCGGCTGAGATCCAGGCCACGAAGCACCGCCTTGACCTTTTGAACCAGGCAGCGCCCATCGGTGCGCCGGACCCCAACTCCCAGCCGCCCCAAGCCGACGCCCAAGGCGTTCCGCAGGGGCAACCCCCACAACCCCCTACCGGCGGGGCCCAATCACCGGGTCAAACCCCTGGAGCACTCCAGTGACGATCCAAGTCGAAGTCGCAGAACCCAAAGTGAAGGTCGAAGCACCGACGCAAAAGGCGAGCGACACCCCCTCCGCGCCAGTGGGCGAAAAGCCCGCTGAGCAGAAAACTCCCGCGAACTCGGAAGACGCGGAACCGGAAGACGAAGGAAACACCGACGAACCCGAGGACACCAAGGAATCCAAGGCCGACGAGGCCCATGGTGACGAGGAGTCCAAAGACGCGTCGGACGAGAAGCCGAAGAAAAAAAAGGGCGCGTGGGCGCGTCGCATCGACAAGCTGAATGGCCGGATCTCGGCCGCGCAGCAAGAGGCGGAGTACTGGAAGGAACAGGCGCTCAAAGCGCCCAAGCCATCCGGTGCCGATGCCTCCGGTGCAGAAAAGCCCACTGAACCCGAAGGAAAGCCCAAGGCTCCTAAAATGGCCGACTTCGAAACCCTGGAGGCTTATGAGGCCGCCCGGGACGAATACGCCGACAAGCTGACCGATTGGAAAATCGACCAGCGAGACCAGGCGCGTGAGCGCAAGGCCCAGGAGTCGAAGCAGACCTCCGAGATTCAAGCCCACTTCGATCGCATGGACGCCTACTCGGCGGAACACGCGGACTTCGCGGAACTCGTGGAGGACCTCCAGGCCCAAAAGGCCAGGCTGTCTCCCACGGTCGACGCGATCGTCATCGCCTCCGAGAACGGTCCGGCCATTCTCCACGAGCTCGCAAAGGACCCAGCCGAATTCAAACGAATCAACGCGCTGGGGCCCCTCGCTGCTGCTCGAGAGATCGGTCGGCTTGAGGCCAAACTCGTTTCCCCCACCCCTTCCGGCCAGGAGCCCAAGAAAACAACCCACGCTCCGAAGCCAATCACTCCCGTGAAACCGACGGGCGGGAAAGTCGAGAAATCCCTCTACGACACCACGCTCAGTTTCCGTGAGTACGAGGCGCTCCGGAGCAAGAAGCGCGCATGAAGCGCGTGAAGGAGTGAACCATGTCTAACGCGTTACTCAATATCAGCATGATCACCAATGAGGCGCTCATGCAGCTCAAGAACAACCTCGGCTTCGCGGCCGGGGTGAACCGCCAGTATGACGACCAGTTCGGCGTCAAGGGCGCCAAGATCGGGTCCGTCATCAACATCCGGAAACCCGTCCGGTACACCACGACCTCGGGTGCGGCCCTGAACCTCCAGAACGTGGCGGACCAATACGTCCCGCTCACCCTGGACACCCAAGAACACGTCGGATTTCAGTTCTCGTCCAAGGAATTGGAACTCTCGATCGACGAGTTCAGTGACCGCTACATCAAGCCCGCCGTGGTCGCTCTGGCCAACAAGATCGACTACGACGGCTGTCAGCAGTACCTGAACGTCTTCAACGCTGTCGGTACCCCAGGAACGGCCCCGACCACGATGGCGACGGCTCTGTCGGCCGGTCAGCGCCTGGATGAGAACGGCGCCCCGATCGACGACAAGCGCATGCTCGTCGTACCCCCCTCGCTCCAGACCGCTTTCCTGGGTGCGGGTCTGACCCTGTTCAACGATCAAGCCGAACTCTCGAAACAGTACATTCGGGGTCGGATGGGTCGGGCGGCTGGGTTCATGTGGTCCATGGACCAGAACATGCCCACCCACACCACGGGCGCGATCGACGGCACGCCTCTCGTGAACTCCACGAGTGCGGCCGACGGTGACACCCAGATCGCGTTCGACGGCACCACGACCGCCTCGATCACTGGCGCCTACAAGGCCGGTGACGTGATCACGTTCGCTGGCGTCTACGAGGTGAACCCTCAGTCGAAGGTGAGCAACGGGGTCTTGAAGCAATTCGTCGTGACCGCTGACTGCAATGCCTCGAGCAACGCCGGCACGGTTCACTTCAGCCCGGCGCTTCAAAGCACCGGCCAATACCAGAACATCTCGGCGCTGCCTGCGAACGACGCCGCGATCTACCTGTTCGGTGCGGCCACGACCTACGCGAGCAAGACCTCGCCGGTCGGCATGGCCTATCACCGCGATGCCTTCGCTTTGGGAATGGCGGATCTCCCGCTCCCCGGCGGCGTGGACATGGCGGCTCGGGCCAAGGACGAGGATGCGGGTCTCTCGATCCGGATCGTGCGTGCCTACGACATCAACAACGACGTTTTCCCCTGCCGTCTGGACGTTCTGTACGGCTGGAAAACGCTCTACCCCGAACTCGCCGCCAGGGTTCAGGGCTAACGGAAATCAGGGATGGAATCGGGGTCGGGGACGGAAGTCTTCGGCCCCACCCCCTAAAAGACTGAAAGGAATCACAGATGCAAACCGAAACCACGTCCAATGAACTCAAAACCCCCCTGAGCCCTGACGGGTATACCTTGGGTCAATCGGTGACCGACAAGGTGTCCCTCTACGGCGTCACCCCCGTCATTCAGCCGACCTCCGCGAGCCAAGCGGCGGTCACGGTCACGGCGACTACGGCTCTGGCCACGGCCGTTATCTCCCAGGTCGCTACCTCGGGAAAATGGGCCTTCTCCTCGAGCACCGTCGCTCTGGCCTATGTCGCCCGGGTCAAACAGATCCAAGTCGACATCGAGGCCGTGGGCGTCCTTCTGAACTCGATGCGGTCTGGCCTCGTGGCCATCGGCGCGATCAAGGGGTCGTGATTGGCTAAGGTCAGTCATTTCCGGGGGGTCCCTATTTCTGGGGCCCCCCACCTTTTCATCGCCACGCCGACGTACACCGGGAAACTCGACACCGGATACGTCCACTCGCTCATGTACTCCCTCCGGCGCTTCGCAGAGCGCGGGATCGCCGTCGATCACTACGTCATGGGGTTCAACTGCCACGTCGACGACGGGCGGAATGCGATCCTGCGGGACTTTCTCAAGACCGAGTGCACGGATCTCATCTTCATTGATGCGGACGTGACGTGGGAGCCCGAGGCGCTCGTGAAACTTGCCCTCTATGACCGGGACATCGTGGCCGGCGTCTATCCGAAGCGTTCTCCGGATGACGACAGCTACCCGGTTCGTGTGGAGCCGGGAACCGCACTACACCCCGATTCAGATGGGCTTGTGGAAGTGATCGGGGCGCCGACGGGGTTCATGAAAATCAAGCGCCACGTCATCGAGAAATTCACCGAAGCCAATAAGCACCGGCAATTCATCAGCATGGGCGCAAGCGCCGACGACGACCCCCATACGATCATCTTTGAGCGGACGTATGTGGATGGGCACCGCTGGAGCGGCGATTACAACTTCTGTCGGGAATGGCGAAACATGGGGGGAAAGATTTTCGTCGACCCCGAGATGCACCTTTCCCACATTGGTGAAGTCGAGTTCTCGGGCACATTGGGCGACTACTGGCGGAAAAAGCACGGGGTTCTGAAACTCGAGCGTGAACGGGCCTTCCGTCAGGCGATTGGGGCGCTCCGCAGCGGTAGCCCGACCGCGCAGACCTGGGTGGATCTCGTGGCTGGGTGGGACAACCCCTTTGCCGCGGACGTTGAACTCCTTGCCGCCTGCTATGAGCTCGCGAAGGCGTCACCCGGGCCGTTTCTTGAGACCGGGACCGGCCTATCCACCTTGGTCCTGGCGCTTGCGAACCCGGCCGCGCAGATCCATAGCCTCGAGCATGACCCCATTTGGGGGAACTTCACGCAAGGGCACCTGGACCGGCTTCAGATCAAGAACGTCACGATCCATTGCCGGCCGCTGATCGAATACCCGGGCGGCGTCGACTGGGAGGGCTCGGGGAACGAGCTTTCCGCCGGCCGCTGGTACGACACCACGGGCCTCCCTAAGGGCGACTTCTCCCTTGCGCTGAGTGATGGACCGCCCAGAACCGAATCCAACCGCGCCATTTTCTTTGAGCAGCTTTCGGGCCGCATCCGTCGGGCCGTGGTGCTCCTGGATGACGCGTGCAGTGATTCCGCGGTCGCCCCTATGCGTAGGTGGGCCGGCGGAAACGCTAGAAACGTCAGCATTCTTGGGGAAAGGCGCCGATTCGCGGTGTCGGTTCCGAATTGGATGGGGGGAGAAGATGTCGCAGCTTCCTGAAGCCCAGAAACCCTACGCCAGGCGCTGGGTCTACCATGCGACCGAGGCCCCAAGACTCCTTGAGCGCCAAGAGCAGGAGGACGCGCTGGGGGATGGCTGGGCGGATACACCGGCCGCCTTTGCTGGGTCCCAGCCCCCGCCTGCCCCGGTGACCGTGGGCGATCTGGACCTGAATGCCCTGGGCCTTGCCGCCCTTCGGGAGATCGCGGTCAAAAAGGGCCTCCCCGTCCACCATCGCGCCGGCCGTGAACGCATTATCGAAATCCTCCGCGCTGCGGGGGTTCAGTGAGTACGACGGCGCTTGACCTGATTACCCGGTCGCTCCGGGTACTCGGGGCCGTTGCCCAGGGGGAAACCCTTGGGTCTGAGGAGGCCACGGATGGCCTCACGGCTCTGAACACGCTCATTGATTCCCTGAGCCTCGAAAACCTCCTCATTCACACGAAGACCGAGGAGACCTTCACGCTTACCGCGAACGACGGGACCTACACCATGGGCACGGGCGCGGATTTCGATACCGCGCGGCCGCTCGAGATCCTCCACGCCGCCATCCGGGACTCACGCACCACGCCAGCGCTCGATATCCCCATGCGGATCCTGACCGTCGATGAGTGGGCGCCGATCCTGACGAAATCGATCACGAGCACGTATCCTCGGTACCTCTATCCAACGGGGAGCTACCCCACCGAGACCCTGAATCTCTGGCCGGTGCCGAGTGAGGCCCTGACCCTGGTCCTTTGGTCCTGGAAGGCGCTTTCTGAACTCGCGACCCTCCAGACCGCGCTTTCGCTCCCGCCTGGCTACGAGCGCATGCTCGTCTACAACCTCGCGGTGGATCTCGCGCCTGAGTACGGCCGCCCGGTCTCGCCTGAGATCGCACTCATTGCGTCCGACTCCAAGGCCAAAATCAAAGCCAAGAACAGTAAGCCCGTGTTCCTGCGTGTCGATTCCGGGATCACTGGCGAGCGCAAGGTCTTCAACTGGCGAACGGGGGAAATGGTGTGAGGTTCCCCGGGTTCATTGGGCCAGCCTACACGCTACAAAGCGTCAACGCCGACTGCCAGTCCTGCGTGAACTGGTACCCGGAAATCAATCACCTGGGCACCGAGAAGGAACGCGAGGTCGCGGCTCTGGTCCCGACGCCAGGCCTCACGCTTCTCCTGACGCTCCCCACGGGACCTGTGCGCGGGCTCTATCGTGCCTCGACCGGCACCCTTTACGCGGTCGGCGGCGAGTACCTCTATAGTGTGTCGTCGTCTTGGGTCGCGACCCAGCTTGGGCTCCTAGGAACGAGCTCGGGCCCGATCTCCATGGCCGATAACGGCTCAGACCTGGTCGTGGTCGATGGGACGAACGGCTACAAGTACAACTTCTCGGGAGGCACCTACGCCCAGATCACGGACTCAGGCTTTCTCCCGGCGGATCAGGTGACGTTCTTGGATGGCTATTTCATTCTGAACGCCACGGGAACCCAGCAATTCTTTTTCTCGGCCGTGAACGCCGTCACCTTTGACCCGCTGGACGTGGAATCCGCCGAGGGAAGCCCAGACAACCTCGTGGGCGTGATGGCGAACTCCCAGAACCTATTCGCCTTTGGGAGCCAGTCGACCGAGGTCTATTACGACAGCGGCGACGCCGACAATCCATTTGCGCGCATCCAAGGCGCGGTCATCAACGTCGGGTGTTCGGCCCCGTTCTCAATCGCGCGCTTACTCAACGACATCTATTTCATCGGCGGCGACGACACGGGTCAGGGGATTGTCTACCGCATGACGGGTTACAACCCGCAGCGGATCTCGACCCCGGCCATCGAGGCCCTGATCCGAGACCTCGATCAAACGACGCTCGCCGAGGCCCGTGGCTGGGTCTACCAGCAAGGCGGACACGCGATCTATTGCCTGAACGTCCCGGGATCGGACAAGACCCAGTGCTACGACGCCTCGACCGGCATGTGGCATGAAATGGCCTACAACGGGACCTGGGGCTTTGAGCGGCATCGCGGTGACTGTTCGGCTGTAGCCTACACCGCAAACGTCGTGGGTGATTACGCGACGGGCGCGATCTACAAACTCGACCCCACGGTCTACACCGACAACGGGACCGCGATCCTCCGGGAGCGCACGGTGCCGCACTTCTCGAATGGCCTACGTCGCCAGTTCCACCGCTCGATTCAAATCGACTGCGAGGTGGGGGTTGGCCTGGATGGCACCGCGCAGGGCTCGGACCCGCTCATGATGCTCACCTACTCCGATGACGGTGGGCATACGTTTATCAACGAGCGCACGGCCACGATGGGGAAAATCGGCCAAACGAAGGCCCGCGCCATTTTCAGGCGACTGGGGTCTGCGCGTGATCGTGTGTACCGCATTCGGGTCTCGGACCCGGTGAAGCCGGTCATCTTGGGCGCCGAACTCACCGTGTGGGATGGGGTCGCCTAATGGCCTCCAATAAACTCCCGCCAGTTCCGCATCTGATCCAGGTCTTAGGGCCAGATGGCAGACCTTCTCGGCCGTGGGCCGACTGGTTCCAGCAGCTATTTCAGCGCGTGGGCGGAAGCGCTGGGACAGACGCCGTCAGTGTCGCAAACGATCTCGCGGCACACATTGCCGAGACCACGGATGCGCACGATGCCTCGGCGATTTCGAGTATTGCTAGCGGGAACTTGGCATCAGACAACGTGCAGGATGCGCTGAATGAGCTCCAAGGCGATTCCGATTCCATCGACGCGCGGATGGACGCAGCTGAGTCGGCAATCACCAATGGGATCATCACCGGAGAGGTCCGAATGTGGGCGGGTACCGGAGACCCCACCGGATGGCTTCTCTGCGATGGCCGGTCACTCGCGAGATCCGGCACGTATGCCGCACTCTTTGCCGCTATCGGTACGGCCTTCGGCACGGCCGACGGGTCCCATTTCAATATCCCGGATCTCCGTGGTCGATTTGTTCGCGGCCAAGACGACATGGGAACGGCGGCCGGGGCCGCATCCCGCGATACCTTCACCCGTTCAGCAATGGCAACGGGCGGTGCGACATCTGGACTTGGGTCAGTACAGGCGGACGCGTTTCAAGGGCATTGGCGCGGACTCTATTATGGGCCGGGTGGGTTCTATCCGGTCGCTGCCAACGACGCGCAAACGTCTGGTAACTCTTTTAGCTTTTTCGATACTGGCGGTACGTCAGATCCGAGTACCGGTAATTTTTATGCTCGTGAGGCATTTACTGACGGCACAAATGGGACGCCTCGGGAATCAGCCGAAACACGTCCTGTAAACGCGGCCCTGAACTACATCATCAAAATTTAGGAGACCATGAACGCACCGGCCATCACTACCGCACAGCAGACCGCAAGCCAGCCGAACATGCGCGGAAAGATCGTGGACCTCGAAGCCGCCATGCTGGCGCTTCCACAGGCGGATCTCCCGGCCAAACACCACTTTTCGCCAGGTGTGTACCTCCGCGAACTCTTTATCCCGAAAGGGACTCTGCTCACCGGAAAGATCCACCTCACCGAGCACCTGAGTATTCTTTCTCAAGGCGAGATGCTCGTCTGGACCGAAGACGGCATGAAGCAGGTGAAAGCTTCAACGGTCGTGCCCTCGAAGCCGGGCGCGAAGCGCGTGGGCTACGCGCTCACGGATTCGACTTGGATCACGGTGCACCACAACCCGCACAACGTGCAGGACGTGCCGGCGCTCGAGAAAGCGCTTGTGGTCGACACCTTTGAACAGTTTCTGGAGTTCACGAAACAAGCACAACTTCAAGGGGGACAGGGATGTCTTTCGTAGCTGCCGCCATTGCAGGCGGTGTCAGTGCCGTGGGAAGCGCCGTCGGTGGGGCCATTCAGGCCGATGCGGCCAGCAATGCGGCCAAGGGGCAGGCGGCCGCCGCAGAGCAGGCAAACGCGGTAGAAAAAGACCTCTACAACGAGCAGAAAACGAACTGGCAGCCCTACATGACGGCCGGGACCTCTGCCCTGTCCCAAATGCAGAACCCGTCGTTTCAGCAGGGCTTCCAATGGGACCCAGCCAATGACCCCGGCTACCAGTTCCGCATGCAGCAGGGCCAGCAGGCGCTGGAGCGCGCGAGTGCTGCGAAGGGCGCCATGCAAAGCGGCGGGTTCGCGAAGGCGCTCAGTCGCTACAACCAGGACTACGCCTCAAACGAGTACGGGAACGCCTTCAACCGCTTCCAGCAGGACCGCAGCAACCGCTTTGGGATGCTCGGGACGCTCGCTGGCTACGGCCAGAACGCCGCCAGCAATATCGGGGCCGCCGCTCAGAACTACGGCGCGAACTACTCCAATAACGTGACCGGCGCCGCAAACGCCCAAGGCGCCGCTCAGATCGCGGGCGCAAACGCCATCTCGGGTGCGATCGGCGGGATCGGAAACGCCGCCAGCGGATTCCTGGGCCAGGTTTCTAACAACAATTGGATGGACCAATGGGGCGCCAGCCACGATCGCAGCGTGGGCGGGACCACGAAGGCCGGCGGTTACTACCCGGTGCCCTAAGGAGAGAACCATGGCGATTGACGCAAGCATCTATCAGGCGATCCGTCCCGTTCAGATCGAGAACCCCCTTGATCAGCAGGCTAAGGCCGCAGATCTCCAGACCTCCCGCATGCGCCAGGTTGAGGGTATGCAGCAGCTTCAGGGGCAGCAGCTACAGCAACACCTCGCCAAGGCATCGGCCTTTGGGCAGGCGCTAGATTCCCTTTCAACCTTGAAACCCGAGGACCGGGCCCAAGGATACGAGCGAATCCGCGGTCAACTCATCCAGTCCGGAGTGATTACCCCGGATCAGGCCCCGCCCACGTACGACGATGGCTTCTATAACTCGACGATCGCCCGCTATCGCCAGACGAAGCCATTCTTGGATTCCCAGCTTGAGAAGGCGAACACCGCCAAAGCCTACGCCGAGGCCAAGAAATTCAACGCCGAGGCCGCAGGGAGCAAAAACCTCTCACCCGGCCAGAAGGCGGCGGACGAGGCGTTTGGGAAGGACATGGCCGACTACTCCTACGGCGGCGGGCAAGCGACCGTGGAGAAGAACCTCGGGAAACTCTCTGGCGGGATAGACACACTCAAGTCGAATCCGGATCTCACGGGTCACCTGAGCATGAAGATACCGCTCCTGGGGTCCGACGCAGCGCAGGACGTTCTGAACCCGCAGATGGCGCAAGTCCGGGATGACATCCGTGGTGCCATCCAGGGCACGCTTCGCCAGGTCCTGGGGCCGCAGTTCACGGAGAAAGAGGGTACGGCGATCTTTAATCGCGCCTTCAACCCCAGGCTCACGGCCGATGAGAACGCAAGGCGCGCGACTCAGGAGATGTCCGCGCTTCAGAACATGGCCGCCGACAAGGAGCGCGCCCAAGCCTATTTCAGGCAGAACGGGACCCTTCAGGGCTTTGTCCCGCGCAAGGCGGACCTCTCGGGCCAGGGTGACGAGAACGTCGCCGGACAACCCAAGCGTGGCGGATACGGGAATGCCTACGCCTCCGAGCCCCCGAGGGTGGGCGAGATCCGAAAGGGCTACGCCTACTTGGGCGGTGACCCCAAGGACCCCAAGTCCTGGAAAAAGGCGCGCTAATGGCCGGCGGACCGTGGGAGGACTACCAAAACGCCCATGACACGGCCCCCGCGGGTGGACCCTGGGAGGACTTTCAGCCGAAAGCCCCACCCCAAGGGCCCGAGACTAATGGCGGCCAGGCGTTTCTTGAACATTACGGCAACGCCCGTCTATTCGGCTATCTGCCGCAGATACAAGCAGGCGCTGAGGGGCTTCGGAGCGCAATCGACCGTGGATTCGCTAAGGCGGGTATCGGCCCGGATACCCCGGAAATGGTCGACGAGAAGCTGCGTGCCCAAGGCTTCAAGATCGACCAGCCCGAAGACACGTACCTTTCAAGGCGCGATGCCACGATCGAGCGCATGCGGAAAGAGAACAAGGAGCACCCGTGGCTTTCTGGTGCCGGTACCGTGACCGGGGTCCTGGCTTCTGGGATTGCGATGGGCGGCGCCATGGCTCCAAGGGCCGTTGCCGCTGAAGGTGCGGGCTTAGGGGCCCGGGCCGCAGCGGCCGGAGCTCGCGTGTACCAGGCCGCGAAGACAGGGGCCGCCATGGGGTTTCTCGCGAACCCCGGCGACACGAAGGGCGAATTCTCCCCGGTTCAACTCGATGAACGCATGGGGAATGCCAAGGCTGGCGCCATCACGGGTGGGGCCATTCAAGGCCTGGTCGAAGTCGCACCCGCGGTCATCAACGGAATCCGCGCCGTGGGCCGGAAGCTTGGGTCCGTCGCAAGCGGTCTCTCATCCGACGTCATCGACCACTACGCACAGCGCACCGAAGAAGTGAACAAGCTGATTCGGGATTCTGGCGGCCAGATGACGGAGGCCGCGGATCAAGTGCGCCAGGAGGCCCAGGACGCCATCCGAAAGACCCGCGCGGGGTACTCGGCCCAGATCACGAAGGCGCTTGAGTCCGCGCCCAAGGACCCCGTGGCGGACACGGCTCCCATCATCTCCCAGCTCGAGAAGGTGAAGGGTCAACTCAACCCCAACCTCCAAGACGGCGCAGTCGCCCAGATCGATAACACGATCGAGAAGCTTCAAGCCGAGGGCGCCAAGAACGGCGGCAAGGTCAGTATCCAACAACTGAACCAGATCACGGACTTTCTCCAGGAGCGCGCCAAGGGGTCCTATACCCGCGATGGCCAGATTTTCGCGAACCCCAAGGAGGCGGCGCGGGCGGCCAAGGGTGCGGCTGCGGTCTCCCGCAAGATGCTTAACGCCCTGTCTCCTGATATCGCAGAGGCGAACAACAAACTTGCGCTCCTTCATGGCATTGAGGATCGGCTGAACCCGAACCTCATTGCGCCCGGGAAGCCGGATGCGGCGCTTTTCGCGGCGGGTTCTGGCGGAAACCCACGAAACGCCAAGATGCTCGAGCGGCTAGCCGAGCAAAGCGGGTACCCCATCCTGAACCGCGCCAAGGATCTCGCGGCGGCCAAGACCTTCGCCAATGCCTCCTATCTCCCAGCCGACGCCACGGGAAAGTCTGTAGCGCGCCAGCTTATCCTTGCGGGTGCCGGCCATGCGGTTGCGGGCCCCATGGGCTACCTCGCGGGCGGTCTCGCGAGCCCGGCGGCGGTGAAGGCCGGAATCAACGCCAGTCAACGCCTTTCAGGGGTGGGCCCCGCACTCGCCTCCGCGATCGAGCGAAACCCCGCACTCCTGCCCACCATTACGCAGAACATCGTGAACCCGCAGGATAACCGAAACCCACCCGCGGCCGCGCCCAATCAACTCCTCGAGACCGAACCGCGAAACGCGAACCGTGCGCCAGCCAAGGGGCCTGACGCCTGGGCGCGAGCCGGCGCCTCGCGGCTTGGGATTGCGGATTCGGCGACCGCCCAAAGGGCCATGCAATCGCCGGCCGGGAAACGCCTTCTCATTGAAGCCTCAAACCTTCCCGCTGGCCACAAGCGCCTCAAGGCCATTCGAGAACAACTCCAAAAAGGATGGGGTAGCCGATGACGACCATGAACCTTGCGCCCGAGCTCAAGAAGCGGTTTTTCACCTCCTCCGGTGTCCCGCTTGCCAACGGGCTTCTTTACACCTACGCCGCGAACTCGACGACGCCACAGGTCACCTACACGAACCAGGGCGGCTCGACGAACCAAAATCCGGTGCAGCTTGACGCGAACGGCTACGCGGACGTCTGGCTGGACCCGTCGCTCTCCTACAAGTTTGTCTTGAAGGACTCAGACGGGAACACCCAGTGGACGGTGGACAACGTGGTGGGTCTCCTCGGCGCGGGATCCGTCGTGACGGACTCCCTGGCCGACGGGGCGGTCACGACCGCGAAGCTTGCAGACCTTGCAGTGACAAACGCCAAGCTTTCGTCGAGCGCGAGCGTCGATGCTGACCGGGCGGTGGGGACGGATAACATCAAGGCCGGCGCGGTGACTGGAGCCAAGCTCGATTCCAGCGTGGCCGATAACTCCACCCTGGAGCTTGCCTCGAGCACAATTCGCATTAAGGACGGTGGGGTCACTGCGGCTAAGATGGTTTCGAGCATCAATCTGCCGGGGAACGCCGTCAAAGAAAACGGCAAGAACGTCATCGTTTCCAGCACGAATGCTTCCACCACGAGCCTGGCGATTGTCCGGGGGCAGTATACCACTACGACTCCAACGATTGATTTTGGGGAAGGGTTCACGATCGCCAAAAACGGAACCGGTGACGTAACCGTCACGTTCAGCAATGCATTTTCGGATGAACCCATCTGCGTTGCTACTGCGGGTCCTGGTGCAATCAGTGATCGACTGGTTCAATTGAACGGATTCCCTGGAGCGACCGGATCAGCAGTGCGGATCAAGGTATATAATTTGAGCGGAACACCACAAGAAGCCGCAGTGAATTTCATTGCTATCGGTCAACGGTAAGGATGCCCCCATGTCCGACCCGACCGCGAAACCCCTTCTCCGCACGGGCTCCAAGGTCCTGATCGGGACTGGGAGCGCCGTCGGGATCGGCACACTCCTGACGTTCTTTATCTCCGCGTCAAACTGGGTCGACACCCGGGCCGAGGCCAAGGTGAAGCCCGTTCAGGAGCAGGTGGACCGCATGGAGCACCATTGGGAGGAGTCCCAGAAGCAGTACCACGAGGACATGCAGGCCCTGGCGCACCGGATTGACATCCTCATCCTCCGGCGCGAGGAGTTCGGGCCCCGTGGCCGATAACTATATTGCGATTTTGGCAATACTAGGACAACCTTTCGAGAAAAAGGAGGGTCACCATGCCCAACGATATTGTGGAAGGTAAGGTAGGCGCCGTAGGCGAGTACGACGTGAAGTTTGAGGATGGAAAGCTCGTGGCTGACGTCGGAGTCGGCAAGTTCGGCGTTTCCGCCCAGGTGGGTGTCGCGATCGAGGCCGCAGCGGTCTTCGCCGCGATCAAAAAGGCTATCCCCGGCACCATTGACGACCTCGTCTTGGATGCCGCGCTGGCTCTCATCATGAAGCTGTGACTGATTCCATCGCAGAGGATCCCTTTAAGGCGATCGTCTGGGACAACCTCGAGGCCGGGGTCCTGGCTTGGATCTTTGCCGAGGCCCCATACCTCGCCTGGGGTCCTTTGCGGTGGATCGTGACTGAGGTCGTGACCTTGGTCATGGATAAGGCCTACGAGCTCGGAAAGAAGGCCTGGAACTGGGAGAAGGTCGAATTCCTGGTCGATCTCCACCGCTCCCAGTACGAGAAGGCCGCCCTACACCTCAAGGTCGT
>DATJFU010000428.1:0-3626 GCA_035495495.1 Bdellovibrionota bacterium | reverse complement strand
CATCAGTTCGGTTCAGACCCTGGACGTCGCGGACACCACGGCCAAGGTGCTCTGGCTGACCGATGAGTGGGCGGACAGCACGGTGGAATATTCGACCGGCGTCGATCTCGATACCAACACGTTGATCGCGCCGACGACGGTCAACCTGCCGGCCGGCGCCCAAGAAGAGAACGACATCGTCCACGAGGTCCCGCTCTCGGGCCTGAGCAAGTACACGATCTACTTCTTCAAGGTTCACTCCACGGACTACTGGGGCAACACCAGTGACTCCGCCATCCAGATCTTCAGGACCAAACGATGAAAGCACTCATACGACCGGCTCCCCATCGCTCATTGGCCGCCGTTCTGGCGGCGTTGCTTTGCCTGCTGGCCTTTACCCCGAGCGCCGCTCAAGCGGCCGGCGGAGCGGGCCCCTGGGTCGTGTCCGGGAGCGTGATGGGCTTCTTTAACAGCACCAAGCAAGGCGGCTCCGGCCCCGGCGGCTCGACCGTTCTCACGCAAGTCGACTTTCTCAAGCAATGGAGCTGGTACGGCTTCGGCGTCTTTGGTCAGTTCGACCTCCAAGGCTCTAACGAGCGGGATACGGGCTTTGGCCCCAAGGTGGAGATCCACCACGGTCTCTTCTACGTCGAGGGCGGCTGGATTCTTTCCCTCAACCGGTCGTTCACGGACCGGTCCATCGCCGAGCAGACGGGCTTTGGATGGCTCGCCGGAGCGGGCGTGCGCTTTTCGCTCCACGGCGGCGGAGCCCATGAAGCCGGCCTTTTTCTTCAGTTTTCGTACAAGTACCGGGTCCAGACGATCAAGCAGCAGGACGGCAAGGCGCTGTCCGAGCCGATCACGCAGACGGACGGGTATCCCCTCTTTGGCCTCGGGATGAGATTCTGACCGAGGGACGATAGACCATGCGCAGCCCACGAGATCGCATCATCCTCACCGCGGCACCGGAGACCCAGAAGGTGGCCACTCGGCGCATCTCCTCGGCCCTCTCCGCGGTGGCCCTCTCCGTCGCGGCCGCGGTGGTCGCGGCGCTGGTGCTCGCGGGTGGAATGTCGGGCTGCGGGCGGACCCCCTCGAGCCTGCTTCGGCAGGGGCAGCTCCCCCTCTACGATTTTCCACTCTACGTCATCGAGAGCGGCGCCGGGCAGATTCAGAAAATCGGTCGAAGCGGCAACTCGGACAAGAAGGTCCTCATTTCCGGCCTGAACAACGCGCGTTCGATGGCCACGGACGTATTCAACCACCTCTACGTCAGCGAAGCCGGCAATAACCGCATCATCAAGGTCGACGTCAACGACGGCTCGTACACGGTCTACAAGAGCGGCCTGGCCGCGCCGGGCCCCATCGCCGTCGATGCCTCGGGTGAACTCTTCATGGTCGACGAGTCCAACAACACGGTGGTGCGCGTCGCCGACGACAGTATCTTCGCGGTGTACTCAGTCCTGCCGACGGGCATCGCCTTTGGCGTGGATGGCGTTCTGCTCGTCACGATGGACAGCATCGGACGCGTGGACTGGATCCGTTCACCTCAGGCGCTCGCCACGGGTACCACCGCGGCCCAGTTCGCGGCCGAGGCGGACATCGTGAGCGTCACGGGCCTCAACACTCCCACCAACCTCTCGACGGACAACATGGGCCGGGTCTACGTCGCCGAGAGCGTCGCTGGGGTGGGGCGTCTTCTGCGCTACCATCAGAGCACCCCGGGCAGCGGCACCACGATCGCCGGCAGCCTCAACTTTCCGGCGGGCATGGCAGTGGACCCGATCGGCAACACCTACGTCAGCGAACAGGGCGCGTCGGCGATCAACATCGTGACCTTTGACGGGTCTCTCTACTCGGGGTGGACCACGGGCCTCCTTGGCCCCGCGGACCTGGCGTTTACACGGTACTGACCCGAATACCGCACTCCTCCGCTAAGACTTGTAAATCATTAAACAATTAGGGTTAATCCGGGCTCCGAGAAGCTTGCTGCGGCACGTAAGTCGCGGTAGATTGGGGGCACTCAAAAACCTTCGGTAAGGGACCTCTTCTATGAACATGCCATGGGTCACCACGGGCGACGACGCGCACTCCAAAACCCGGCTCGCGAAATACACGGCGGGTGATCTGATCCCCAACGAGAAAAAGCCCTACCTGACCATCCTGGCGCGCTCGACCGGCCCCTTTCTCGCGGTCGAAACCGGCGAGAACAAGATCTCCGGACTCATGGACGCCGCATCGCAGATCGCGACCATGGGCCTCGGGTTCAACCCCGCCGCCTTCTTCGGCGCGACCCACCACCTCGAGAGCTGGCTCAACACCCCAGACACCACCCAGATCAACGAGATTCGCCGCGCCTACTGGCGCCTGGTCTCGCGCAAACTCGGCTGGGACCGCTCTTACCTCTTTTTCTGCCACTCGGGCGCCGAGGCCAACGAAACCGCGCTCGGTGCCGCCTACCTCCGCCGGGTCAACCCGGGCGCGAAGAAGGTTCTGGCGTTCGAGGGTTCGTTCCACGGCCGCATGCTCGTCAGCCTTTCAGCCACGTGGAGCCCGCCCAAACGTGAACCCTTTGAACTCCCCGGCTTTCAGGCGGCGTTCGTGCCCTATCCGGACATGGAAGACGATCAGATGGACCAGCCCATCCCCCAGGGATGGCAGGCCCTCTGGGCCGACGCTCCGTCGACCCGCTTTGCCGAGCTTCTCTCCAACCACAAGACCACCGCGGCCGCCCGCCGCGACGGAGATGCGCTGCTCGAGAAAGAGATCGACTGCCTCCTCAAGGTCCGCGACCGCCTGCTCACCCAGGAGATCTTCGCGGTCCTCATCGAGCCCATGCAGTGCGAGGGCGGCGACCGCTACTCGTCCGGCCGCTTCCACCACGCGCTGGCCAACATGGCCAAGGCGTTCAGGGTGCCCCTGATCTACGACGAGGTGCAGACGGGCTTCCGTCTCGGCCGGCGGTTTTTCTGGCACCGGCACTTCTCGCTCAAGGACGGCAACGGCGCCCGCCTTTTTCCGGATTACGTCGCCTGCGCCAAGAAAGCCCAGGTCGGAATGGTCGTGAGCCACGAGCCCATTCCGTTCCGCGAAGAGTATTCCGTGGGATCCATGACCCGCGGCTACGCCCACGGCTTTATCCTGGACCAGTTCCGCGATCAGATCTTTGAGATCGAAAAGATCACACGCAAAGAACTGGCCGCGCTGATCAAGAAACGCTCGGAGTGGATCCGCAAGCCTCGCGCGTGCGGTCTCGCTTTTTCGTTCGAATTCGCCGACAACAAGAAGCTCGACGAGTTCATCGCCAAGCGCTTTGCCGAAGGACTCATGTACTACCCTGCCGGCACGCACACCGCGCGCTTCAGGCTCAACCTGGGCTACGGTACCGACGAGATCAAGGTGCTCTTCAAACGCATCGACCTGCTGGTGCAAGAGGTGCACGCGCCATCGGGCCGCACCTCCAAGGCGGACGCGGGCCACAAGACCGAGGATCCGACTCCGCGCTACGACCTGCACCTGCGCCTCCTGGAGTGGAAGCTGCGCGAGGCCCAGGGCGGCGCCCCGGTCACGCGTAAGGAGCTCGACGAGGCCCTGGCCGAACTCTCGGCCCACGCGTTCAAGGGCCCTCTGGCCAAACTGAGCCTCAA
>DATJFU010000427.1:0-6674 GCA_035495495.1 Bdellovibrionota bacterium | reverse complement strand
GACGGGGTACGCGAGGGCCGCGGCGATCAAGGCCAGGATACGGAGGGCTACCTGTTTCATTTCTTCGCGCTCCCCTTTTCGGACTTAGGAACCCCCGTGATCACCATGCGGGACGACGGGTTGAAGTAGGCTTTGGCCACGCGGAGCAGATCGTCCGGCGTGACCTGAGCCACGGCGTCCATATGGTCGAGGCCGAGCTTGTAGGATCCAAAATCCGTTTCGTAGCGGGCGATGAACTCGGCCTTGGAGTCGTTGCCCTGGAGGCCCGAGTAAAAGTCGAAGCGCACCAGGTTCTTGGCTCGCTCGAGCTCGGCGTCGCCCACCCTTTCGGTGCCGAGGCGCTGAAGCTCCTTCAGGATGGCCTCCTCGGCCGCCTTGGAGCTCTTGCCCTTCTGAAGGTCGGCAAAGAACAGAAAGACGGACGGATCACGCATGTCAAAGCTGCCGCTGCCGATCGAGGTGGCGACGCCTTTTTCGACCAGGGCCATGCGCAGGCGGCTGGCGTTACCGTCGGTGAGGATGGCTTCGAGGACGTTCAGGGCCGGCACGTCCGGCGAGTCCCCAGGGGGCGCCCTGAACGCCACCATGACCTTCTCGGCCTGGAGACCCAAGGTCAGCCTTTTGCGCCGGACCTCGAGGGGGGCCGGCTCGGGGATGGCCTTTGCCGGGGCCACCGCGCCCTCATTTGAGATGGGGCCGTAGTACTTGTTGGCGAGCTTGAGGACCTCGGCACCGTCGACGTCGCCCACCACGACCACGGTGGCGTTGGAGGGGCGGTAGTGAGCCTTGTAGAAGGCGGCGGCGTCGGAGGCCTTCATTCGATTGAGATCTTCTTCGTATCCGATGACGGGCCAGCGGTAGGTGCTCTTCTTGAACGAGAGCTCAAAGAGGTTGCGGTACATGATGCCGACCGGGTTGTTCTCGTCGCGATACCGGCGCTCGTTCTGAACGACCTCGCGCTCGGTCTTGAACGTCTTGTCGTCGACCACCAGATTGACCATGCGGTCGGACTCGATGGACATCACCAGCTCGAGCCCGTTCTTGGGCATGGACTCGTGGTAGGCCGTGTGATCGTTGGTCGTGAAGGCGTTCTTGTCCTCGACCCCGGCCTCGCCGAGGATCCGGTCCAGGTCTCCCTCGGGATGGTTCTTGGTCGCCTTGAACATGAGGTGCTCAAAGAGGTGGGCCAGGCCCGTGAATTTGGGGACCTCGTCCCTCGACCCCACCTTGAACCAGGTCTGGTAGGCGAACGTCGGAGACGAATGGTCCTCGACCACCAGGAGCTTGAGACCGTTGGGGAGGGTGGTTTTTTGAATCTGAAGCGAACCCAAAAAAGGGAGCAGGGCGACGGCAAATACCTTCGTTGCGCGCATCCGCAGAAGGTAGCAGCGTCCACGGGGGGCCGCCACATGATATGATGGCCGCGGCATGGTTCCTGGCGGCCATAAGAAGGAATGGAAAAGCGGCACGGGTTGGGCCCTGGCGATCTCCGCCGCGGCACTCGGCGCGCTCGGAGTGGGCTGGCACCAGGCGGTGCACTCGCCCCTCTACTCGGTACGCGTCGTCGAGGTGGCGTTTCCGTCGGCGCAGTCCGGCCAGGCGCTGCCCCTCACGGTCGACCAGGTGAGGGAGATCGCCGCGGTGCCCGTGGGCGGGGCGTCGCTCTTCAGCCTCAATCTGCGCGATATCCAGGCCCGTTTGCTTCAAGAGCCGTGGATCCGGGCGGTCACCGTCGGCAAGCGGTTTCCATCCACGCTCGAGATCGGAGTGACGTTTCGGGAGGCCGTCGGTCTTTGGATCTCTCCGGAGCGGACGCTCCGATACGTCGATGGGGACGGCACCGTCTTTGGGAGCCTCCAGATGGGCAAGGCCTCCGACCTACCGGTTTTCTCTTCGTTTCCGGAACGCGAGCTGCCGCGGGCGGCCGCCTTCGCGTCCGGGTGGCAGTCCGCGGGACTGGGGCGTTACGCCGAGCTCGCCGAGGTGGCGTGGTTCGCCGACCGGGGACTCCGCGCCGTGCTCCTGGGCAAGAGCTCCGATTCCACCCCCCAGCACCGCTGGGTGCTCGAGATGGGTCAAAGCTTTGACGAGGGGTTGAACGCTCGGCTCGAACACCTCCGCCAGGTGTTGCAGTACGCCGCCCAGCGGCCGCTCGAGGTCGCGGGGGTCCGCGTCACGGACGACAAAAAAATAGTTGTCAAGACTGGTCGCGGTTCCTAAGATCTTGAAGTAGGTGCATTTTCAGGTCGAGCGGCAAGAAGTGCTCGGCCGGCAGACGGTGCCCAGTTTCCACGGGAAGGAAATGCGGATGTCCAAAAAGGACTTAGTGGTCGGCCTGGATATCGGAACCACCAAGATCTGCGCCATCGTCGGCGAGATCGCGGAGGCGGGTCCGCATCCCACCATCGATGTGGTGGGGATTGGCACCGCGCCATCGACCGGCTTGCGCAAGGGCGTGGTCGTCAACATCGACGCGACCGTCGAAAGCATCAGCAAAGCCGTCGAAGAAGCCGAGCTCATGGCCGGCGTCGAGATTCAGACCGTCTATGCGGGAATCGCAGGGGGCCATATCCGCTCCTTCAATTCCACCGGCGTCGTGGCGATCAAAGACAAAGAGATCAACGACCATGACGTGAACCGGGTGATCGACGCGGCCAAGGCCGTGGCCATCCCCATGGATCGCGAAGTGATCCACATCATTCCGCAAGAGTTCATCATCGACGACCAGGACGGGATCCGGGACCCCATCGGCATGAGTGGAGTACGGCTCGAGTCCAAGGTCCACATCGTCACGGGCGCCGTCTCTTCGGCCCAGAACATCATCAAGTGCGCCAACAAGGCCGGACTCAACGTGGCCGAGATCTGTCTGCAGCCCATCGCCTCGAGCGAGGCGGTCTTGTCCCAGGACGAGAAAGAACTCGGCGTGGTCCTCGTTGACATCGGCGGCGGCACCAGCGACATCGCCATCTTTAGAGAAGGCGCCGTGATGTACACGGGCGTGCTGGCGATCGGTGGAAATCATCTCACCAACGACATCGCCGTGGGGCTCCGCACGCCCCAGCACGAGGCCGAGAAGCTCAAGATTCGCTACGGCAGCGCTATCGCCGCCATGGTCAAGCCGGACGAGACGATCGAAGTCCCCGGCGTGGGCGGGCGCAAGCCGCGGGTGGTCTCGCGCCGGGTTCTGGCCGAAATCATCGAGCCCAGGGTCGAAGAGATCTTTCAGCTCATCCAGCGCGAGGTCATGCAATCCGGGTTTCAGGACCTGCTCTCGGCCGGAGTCGTGATCACCGGCGGATCGTCCATCCTCGACGGGATGGTCGAACTCGCCGAAGAGATCTTTGAAATGCCCGTCAAGCGGGGCGTCCCCTTTGAGGTGGGCGGCCTGCGCGACGTGGTCAACTCCCCCCGTTTCGCCACCGGGGTGGGATTGGTGAAGTACGGGGCGAAAAACATCGCCAAGGCGAAATTTCCGATCCGCGAAAAGCACATCTACCACAAGGTTCGTGGCTCGATGCGCTCTTGGATCAAGGACCTATTCTAAACGGGGGAAAGCATGTTCGAGATCACTCAAAACGAAAAACACGGCGCGGTTCTCAAGGTCATCGGCGTGGGCGGCGGCGGCTGCAACGCCGTGAACACCATGATTCGCATGGGACTGCAGGGCGTGGACTTCATCACCGCCAACACCGACCGCCAGGCCCTCGAGGCCTCGCTGGCCCCCACCAAGATCGCCATCGGCCAGGAGCTGACCAAGGGCCTGGGCGCCGGCGCCAACCCTGACGTCGGCCGCAAGGCCGCCCTCGAGGATTACGAAAAGATCGCGGACATGCTGACGGGCGCCGACATGGTGTTCATCACCGCGGGCATGGGCGGCGGCACCGGCACCGGCGCGGCGCCGGTGTTTGCCAAGATCGCCAAGGAAGTGGGCGCCTTGACCGTGGGCGTCGTCACCAAGCCGTTTCAGTTCGAGGGCCGCAAGCGCGGCAAGTCCGCGGTCCAGGGGCTCGACAGCCTCCGTGAGAACGTGGACTCCCTCATCGTCATTCCCAACGAGCGCCTTCTGACGATCGCGGGTTCGACCCTTTCGATGATCGAGGCGTTCAAGAAGGCCGACGAGGTGCTCCTCAACGCCGTCCAGGGCATCTCTGACCTGATCAACCACACCGGTCTGATCAACAGCGACTTCGCCGACGTCAAGACGATCATGCAGAACAAGGGCCTGGCCCTCATGGGCATCGGCTACGGCGAGGGCGAACACCGCGCCGTCGAGGCCGCCACGAACGCCATCTCGAGCCCTCTGCTCGAAGACGTGTCGATCGAGGGTGCCACGGGCATCATCATCAACATCACGGGTGGCTCGACCCTCAAGATCCACGAGGTCAACGAAGCCACGACCCTCATCATGGAAGCCGCCCACGAGGACGCCGAGATCATCTTCGGCACTGTGATCGACGAATCCATGAAGGACGCCGTGAAGGTGACCTGTATCGCGACCGGCCTCGGGGTCGAGAAGGCGAAGCAGGCTCAGCTGGCCGCCCAGGCCGCCGCGGGCTTGACCGCCTCGGCCCAGGCCCCGGCCGCCCAGCCCGCGCAGTCGCGTCCCGAAGAAATCCGGGGCACCGGCGCCACCGTGGCGCCCCCGGATGCCCCCGTTCCGCCGGAGCCGTCCGCTGAGGTCAAAGAAGCCGTGGCCCGCCTGGCCGCGGCGACTCCCGGCCTCACCGGCAACGCCGGCGATGAAAAGACCGAGCTCGCCCGGGCCCGCGCCATCGCGCAGCGCCTGGGTATCACCAACCTGACCGACGATGAGTACGACATCCCGACGTACCTCCGTCGCAGCCAGGAAAGCGAAGTCTGAGCCCCGCGTGGGCGGGGCCAACGCCTCGGTCGTAGAAATTCACCCTAAGCTCTGCCGCGTCCTCATGGATGACGGCGGGGCTGAGCGTCTCTGTTCGTTTCGCCGGGCCCAGGTGGTCAAACGGGACCGTGAGGGCCCGCGCGAGCGGTCTCCCCTGTGCGTGGGGGACCGCGTCGAGGTGCTCCCCCAGGGATCCAAGGACGGAGTGGTCGAGTCCGTCGAGCCCCGCCGCAACCAGCTCGTTCGCGCGGCCCCAGGCCGGGACTCCCAGATCCACGCGCTCGCGGCCAACGTCGATCTCGTGATGATCGTGACGTCGGCCCACGAGCCCGACTTCAATCCCGGCTTTGTCGACCGGTTTCTCGTGGGCGCGCAGGCGGCGGGGATCCCGTCCGCGATCATCCTCAACAAGATGGACCTCCTCCACCCGGGCAAGGCCGAACCCTGGCATCTCTACGAAGACGTCGTGCGGGTACCGGTCCTTCCGTGTTGCGTGGCGACCGGACAGGGCCTCGACGCGATCCTCGAGCGCTGCCGTGACGCGACCGTCGTCTTTGCCGGCCATAGCGGCGTGGGCAAGACCTCCCTCCTGCGCAAGCTCCTTGGCTCGGACGTGGGCCGCGTGGGCGCGGTCAACGCCGGGACCGCGCGCGGACAACACACCACGACATCCGCCCGGGGGTACCGCTCGGCCATCGGGGCGGGTACCTGGATCGACACGCCGGGCGTGCGTGCCTTTGGCCTTCAGTTTCTGGATACCAAACGCCTCCTGGAGTATTTTCCCGACCTGCGGGAGCTGGACCCCAAGGGGTACGGTTCGCTGCCCGACGAGCTTCTCGATCGCCTGGTCGCGGGCGAGGCCGCGGAGCTGGTTCAGAAGTACCCCCGGCTCGAGAGCTATCGCCGGATTTTGCAGAGTCTCCGGGAGGGAGAAGGCTAGGCCATGTGGCCCATTCTCAAGTGGCTGCTGTTTCGCCTCGACGCCGAGGTGGCGCACCGTTGGACGGTGACTGTCCTCCGTTTTTTGGGGCGCGGCGCTCCTTGGATTCTCCGACTCATCTCCGGCGGCCGCGCCAACGGCCCCCGCGTGAACTTCTGTGGAATGGAGTTTCTCTCTCCTGTCGGCCTCGCGGCGGGCTTTGACAAGGACGCCGAGCTCCTGGAGGCGCTCCCCCATCTGGGCTTTGGATTTGTCGAGGTGGGGACCGTCACTCCTCGCCCGCAGCCCGGCAATCCCAAGCCCCGCCTCTTTCGCGATTCCCGGCGGCAGCTCGTCTTCAACCGCATGGGATTCAATAACCATGGCGCGGCCGCGGCGGCGACTCGAGTGGCCGCGGCCAGAAAGACGGGCCGTCTCCCCGAGGGATTCAGGATCGGGGTCAACGTGGGCAAGAACAAGGACACTCCCCAAGAACAAGCCGCCCAGGACTACGCCGCGGCGCTCGGGCCCTTCAAGGGCCTCGTCGACTTCGTGGTGGTCAACGTGAGTTCGCCCAACACGCCGGGTCTCCGTGACCTCCAGAGTGCCGAGGCCCTCATGCCCATCGTGCAAGCCTCGGTCAAAGCCGTCGAGGATTGGCGGCCGCGTCCCCCCGTGCTCGTCAAGCTCGCCCCCGAGGTACGGGGCGCGGCTCTGGCCGATTCGTTGTCCGCGTCCGAGAAGGCCGGTGCCTCGGGATTTGTCCTCACGAACACCCTTCAGGGCGAGTGGCCCGGCCAGCCCGTGGGCGGATTCAGCGGCGCGCCCCTTCAGCAGATGGCGAGGGAGTCCCTCAAGGAGGCCCGCGCGGCGACCCGCCTGCCCATCGTCTCC
>DATJFU010000426.1:0-5035 GCA_035495495.1 Bdellovibrionota bacterium | reverse complement strand
GCCATCATGCTCGTGTACTACGCCGTCGAGCCGAATACGTTTCTCCTCGACCAGCTCTCCGACGGCCGGCTGAGCGGGATCCGCTTCGATTTCTTGGGCATGTCCCTGCCGGTTCCGTCCCTGGCTTTTGCCCTTCTTTGCCTGGCCATGGCCCTCCGGGTGCCCGTCTGGCCGGTGCACGGTTGGTTCTCCTATCTGATCACCCAGGCGCCGCCTTCGGTCTCGGTCGCGCTTTGCGGCGGGTTTATTCCGGCCGCCATCTATCTCTTTGTGCGCCTGGCGTACGGCCTGTTTCCCTTCTCGCTCTCCGAGCTCGCCCCCGTGCTGGTCGGAATCGGAGCCTTGAACGTCGTGATCGGGGCCGTGGGCGCCGTCGCGCAAAAGGACTTCCGCATGTTTTGCGCGTCGCTCTGCCTCACGCAGACGGGGCTCCTGCTCGTGGGGATCAGCTCCATGGATTCGGTCGGCGTCGTGGGCGCTGTGTTCCAACTTTTCGCCTTCGGCCTCGGAATCGCGGGTCTCATGCTATTCTTCGGCGTGCTTCGCGAGCGCACGGGCAAGGTGGGCTTCAAGGCGCAGGCTGACGATACGGCGGGTTACTGGGGGCTTGCGTCCCAGGCGCCCGTGATGGCCGTGGTGACGGGCATGATCGTCGCTTCGCTCCTGGGCTTTCCGGGTTTTGGCGGTTTCGTGGGCGGATCGCTCATCTTCATGGGCGGCTACTCGGTGCACCCGGCGGCCGTGCTGGTGCTGGGATTGGGCGCGTTTTTCATGACCCTTGCGTTTTTCTCCGTCTACATGCGCATCTTCCTGGGCAAGTACCCCGAGAACGCGCGCGGAACCGCCGACCTGGCGCTTCGGGAACGGGGATTTTTGATGCCCGTCGTGGGCGTGCTGGTCATGTTGGGCGTTTACCCCAAGCCCCTCCTGGACCTGGTCAAGCCCTCCGTGGGCGTGTTGTTGAAGCTGATTCACTGAGGAACCTGAGCCGTGCGCGATTGGATTCTGGTTCTACCCGAGATCACCCTGGCCCTGACGCTGTCGGGGCTGATCGCCTGCGAGATCGCCTACCGGGGTGAGAGGGTCCGCCTGGTCTCGATGATCGCGCTCTTCGGCCTCGCGGCCGCGTTCTTTCAGACGATCGTCGCTCAGCGGTACGCCGGCGCGGTGACCGCCGCGGGCGCGCTAGCGGTGGACGGCCTCTCCGGTTACTTTCGCCTCTTCTTCATCGCCCTCGCCTTCTTGGTGAGCTCGATGACGGTCTTCACGCGCGAGATCTCGGGTCGGCAGCGCACGGAGTACTTCGCCTTCGTCACCGCCGCCGCCCTGGCCATGTGTCTCGCGGCCTCGGCCGCCGACTTCATGGTGGTGTTTCTGTCCCTGCAGTTCGTGAACCTGATCGGCTACTTCATGGCCGGCTACTCCAAGGACCGGGCGGTCTCGACCGAGGCCGCCGTCAAGTTCATGGTCTTTGGCGCCGTCTCGAGCGTAGTCCTTCTCTACGCGGTGGCCGTGCTGTTCTCGGTTTCGGGTACGCTCGACATCTATTCCATCCCCTCTTCGGTGGGGGCGCAGCCGGCGGCCTACCGCAGCAGCCTGCTCATCATGGTGCTGCTGTTTCTTTCCCTCAGTTTTTATCTGGGGATGTTTCCGATGCACCTCTGGATGCCCGACGTGATGCAAGGAGTTCCGCTCCCGACCGCGGCTTTTCTCAGCCTCGGCCTGCCGGCCGTGGGGTTCTCGGTTCTGCTCCGGCTCCTGCTCGTCGTCTTTTCCGCCAAGGGCACCGAGGGCCACGTGGCCTGGCCGTTTTACGGAGAGGGGGGCTGGAGCGAGGTTCTCGCGCTCGCCTCGGGCACGACCATGCTCGCGGGTGCTCTCGTGGCCATGCGCCAGGCGTCCGCCAAGCGGATGATGGCGGGGCTCGTCGCGTCTCACCTGGGCCTGCTCCTCATGGGGGCCCTCGTGCTCAACGCCGACGGCATCTCGGCCGTGGTCTTCAACCTCACGGCCCAGCTCTTTGCACTGGTGGGCGTTTTCTGCTCGCTGTCCTTTCTCTATGACCGCCTGGGCACCGACCGCCTCGAGCACTTTCGGGGTGTCCTTTACCGGGCCATCCCCGAGTGTGTCTGTCTGATTCTGTTTCTGGCCTGTTTTGTCGGCTTTCCACCCTTTCCGGGTTTCTTGGGCCGGTTTCTGCTGATCGGGGCTGCGGTCCACGAGCACTGGTACGTTCTCGCCATCGTCGCCACCATCTCGACCGTGGTGAGTATCGCGGCGTTTCTGCGCCTCGCCACGAGTCTCGCGGGGCCGATCCCCGACGGACGCGTGCGCGGATTCGCGGCCGCCTCCGGCACCGCCGCCGCCACGGCCACCGGTCAGCGCGCGTTTCTCACCCTCCTTCTTTTGCCCCTGATTTTTCTCACGCTCTTCGCACACTCCGCGCTCCAGTGGGTGCACCAAGCGCTCCAATTTCAGTTGTGGTGAGTTTTTGCGTGTACTAGACTGGCGAGGCTAGTCAGAATAACAATCCGAATTTGTAAGGTAAGGCTATGGAATACGTTCCAGTGCTGATCCTCATGGCCGCCGGGATGGTCATCGGGGGAGCTATCCTTCTCCTGTCCCACTTCGCCGGTCCTAAGGTCGCCAGTCGCTTCAAAGATGCGCCTTTCGAATGTGGCGTCCCCCGCGCGGGCGAGGCCAAGCAGCGGGTTTCCGTGCGCTTCTACCTGGTGGCGATCCTGTTTCTTCTCTTCGACGTCGAAGCGGTCTTCTTCTTTCCGTGGGCCGTCGTGTACCGCGACTACCTCTCGGTCAACACCTTCATCCTTTCTGAGATGGGCGTCTTCGTGGGCGTGCTTCTCCTGGGATATTTCTACGTGCTCAAGAAGGGCGCGCTGGAGTGGGACTAGATGAATAATAAGGACGGAAAAGTCGATTTTCTCACCACCCGCCTCGATCGCATCGTGGACCTGGCCCGGCGCAACGCCCTGTGGCCGCTCCCTTTCGGCACCAGCTGCTGTGGCATCGAGATGATGGCCACCCTCTGCTCGGACTACGACCTGGCCCGCTTCGGCGCCGAGGCCGTGCGCTTTTCGCCCAAGCAGGCGGACATGCTTCTCGTCGCCGGCATTGTGGTCTCCAAGATGGCCCCGGTGCTCCGCAACGTTTACGACCAGATGGGCGAGCCCAAGTACGTGATGAGCATGGGCGCGTGCGCCTCTTCTGGTGGAATCTTTAACGTGTACAGCGTCACCCAGGGCATCGACACCATCGTGCCCGTGGACGTCTACGTTCCGGGCTGTCCGCCCAACCCCGAAGCGGTGCTGCACGGACTTCTGCGCCTGCAGGAAATGATCAAAAACGGCGAAACTAATTTCCAAAAGCGCCAGAGGGCGCTCAAGGAACGCGGCGCCACGGCGTGAGCGGGAGGAACTGAAATGGACGTGAGAACGTTGATTCCCAGCAACGGCGGCGACTGGCTCGCCCGCTTCAAGGACGACTGGAAGACCCAGGTCTCCGCTCTGCAAAAGCGTTTTGGGGCCGACATCGTCGAAGTGCAGATGCCCCCGGACTACGCGGTCGAGTGCCCCGTGATCTACGTGCGGCCCCAGGCCATCGTCGAGGTGCTCCGCTTTGTCCGCTCCGAGACCGGCTTTGAGTACGGCTTTCTCGCCGATCTGACGGCAGTGGACCTCATGCCCGAGGATCCCCGGTTCGAGGTGGTCTACAACCTGTTCTCCATTTCCAAGCACTGGCGCATCCGCCTCAAGGTGCGCCTGCGCGACGGCGAGATGGTTCCCACCTCGACGTCCGTTTGGCCCGGCGCCAACTGGGCCGAGCGAGAGGTTTGGGACATGTTCGGCATCAAGTTCGCTGGGCACCCCGACCTGAGGCGCATCCTGATGGATGAGCGCTGGGATGGGCACCCTTTGCGTAAGGATTATCCGCTCAAGGGTTACCAGATCTTTGGAACCCCCGAGCCGGTCAAGCCCGACCTCCTGGAGTAGCGAGATGAAAGACGCGGCAAAAGGTCCAGAAGCAGTCGCAGAGCGCATGCCCGACCGGGCCAGCTGGCCCCAGCACTACAACGTGCATTTTGAGAAGGACCCCGACGATCTTTGGGACGAGTCCCGCATGATCGTCAATATCGGGCCCACCCACCCCGCGATGCACGGGGCGCTCCGCATGGTGGCCAAGCTCAACGGCGAGACCATCGAAAAATCCTACTGCCAGTTTGGCTACACCCATCGGGCCAAAGAGAAGCTGGGCGAGAACCGTACGTACCACCAGTTCGTGGTCTATACGGACCGCCTGAACTACTGCTCGGCCCTGCTCAACAACGTGGCCTACGCCATGGCCGTCGAGCGCCTCATGGGCGTCGAGCCGCCGCCGCGCGCGCTTTGGATTCGCATGATGTGCAGCGAGCTCGCTCGCGTCATCGATCACCTCATCTGCATCGGCATCAACGCCGTCGACTTGGGCGCGTTCAGCTTCTTTCTGTACGGATTCCACCAGCGCGAAGAGGCCTATACGCTCATCGAGAAGCTTTGCGGTTCCCGCCTCACCACCTCGTACACCCGCGTGGGCGGCCTCATGGCCGACGCCCCGGATGGCTGGGAGAAAGAGGTCAAAGCCTGGGCGCTCCGCACCCGCGGCGTGATCGACGAGATGGACCGGCTCCTGACCGGCAACCGCATCTGGCGGCGCCGAACAGACGGCATCGGGCCCTTTGATAAGGAGATGTGCCTCGCCTACAGCTACACGGGCCCCAACGCCCGCGCGGCCGGTGTGGACGTCGACCTGAGGCGCGACCAGCCCTACCTCTATTATAAGGACGTCGAGTTCGACGTGCCGATCGCCAAGACCGGTGACGTGTTCGGACGTTACACCGTGCGCCTCGAGGAGATCCGGCAGTCCCTGAACATCCTGATCCAGTGCGCGGACAAGATCAAAAAGGGTCCCATCTGGTCCGAGGACAAGCGCGTGCGCATCCCCGACAAGGACGTGGTGTTCAACACCATGGAGGGGATGA
>DATJFU010000425.1:0-4945 GCA_035495495.1 Bdellovibrionota bacterium | reverse complement strand
TAGCCGGTCGTGCTGACTTGCAGGGTGCCGGTGCCCTTGAGGCCGCCGCCCACGTGCGTGCCGTCGGATTCGCCGTAGACGCGGCCCGACGCCTCGAGGCTCGCCTCGGCGAGGATGAGAAGGTTGTGACCCGTGGGCTCGCAGATCAGGCCCGCCATGGGGCCCGCACTCAAGGTTCCAAATCCGGCGATGTCCTGGCCGTCCTGCGCCTTGGGGTCCTTTTGATTGTGGATTCCGTACGCCAGGGTGCTCGTGAGGCCGATTCCAAAGCTGCACGACGACAGGTTCCACCCGTTGAGGAGCTTGAGGCCCCCGGCCTGAATGTTGGAGACCAGGCCCAAGGACGGCTGCAGGTGGATGGGATCCATCACGGCCCCCACGTCCAGGCTCTCGGTGATCTGGGTCACGCTCTGCTTGGGCTTGATCTCGAGGTGCTCGTCTTTGACCCCGACCGAGCCGTAGGTCTGTGGCTCGGGGTCGACCTTGTCGAGGTCACCCGGGGCGATCTGCATTCCACCCTTCAGGACAAAGGCCAGCTCGTCCTTGTCGGCGGGGTCCTTGGCCAGGGCCCCAGTCGAAACCATCAATGCCACCGCAACCCATACGGCTTTCATGTCTCTCATTTTGGGCCAAAGGGCTGCCGCGCCGGGCTGATGAGAATTGGCGAGTGGGGCCGCTTTTAAGGTAGGGTGTGGGCGTGCTGGACCCGATCCCCACCGCCAAGCCCGTCCGTGCCCTCGAGCGGCACGTTTTTGTTTGCCTCAACGAGCGCCCGCCGGGGCACCCCCGGGGCTGTTGCAAGGCCAAGGGTGCTGAAGCGGTGCTCCAGGCCCTCAAAGAAGGCGCGGCCAAGGCGGGTCTCCGGGACCGGATCCGGGTCCAGAAGAGCGGGTGCCTGGACACCTGTGAGTACGGGGTCAGTGTCGTCGTTTATCCGGAGGGGGTCTGGTACGGCAGGGTCCAGGTTTCGGACGCTCCCGAGATCATCGAGCGCCATCTCCGGGGCGGTGAGCCCGTGGAAAGACTCAGGATTCCCGGCAAATAGCCGGCAAGGTTTACCGGACTTAAATCATGGGAATTTAAAGGAGATTGGGCTATGGTCCGCGTCCTCTTATACTACTGAACGCCACCCATGCTGAGGTTTCGCCCCCATCATTTTCTGTGCGCCCTGGGTTTTCAGGGCAAGGGCTATTCGCCCGAATTCGTGGACGGGTTCCAGGGCGTCGTGGACCGCCTCCGGTCGCCCTCGGGCGAGGCCGAAGAGGTGGAAGTGACCGGCGGCGCCGATACCATTTGCGGACCCTGCCCCCACCGCCGCGGTGACGGTTGCGAGACCGACGCCAAGATCCGCTCCCTCGATCGCGCCCACGGCCAGGTCCTGGGCCTGAAGCCCGGCGACCGGCTGACCTGGGGCGAGGCCCGCGATCGGATCGCCGAGAAATTTACCGTGACGGCCCATCGGCGCGCCTGCGCCTCCTGCTCCTGGCGTGAGCTGGGCGTCTGCGAGAAGGCCCTTCTGGACCTGAAGCGCGAAAAGCGCGGCCGGTCCGACCGCAGGGCGGAGGCACTCCTGGCCCTTTGGGTCGCGCTGGGCTTGGGCCTGGCCCAGGCCGTGATCCCCGCCGCCCACGCGACGGTTCCGGAGGCGGGCGAGCAGCCCGTCGAACCGCCGGTTTCATCGCCCAAGAGCGAGGACTCGGGGGTGATCGCGCCGGATGCCTCGCGGCTCCCGACGCCCACGACATCCAACGGCGTGCCGATTTCGAGCGGGCTTCCACCCAAGAATTATCGGTCCGCGCCCGTCTCCGAAGCACCCAACAAGTCCACGCAAGTCACGCCCTGGGCGGGCGGCGGCGGCGAGCCCGAGACGGCGTCCCCACTCTCGCAATCAGGTGGAAGCGTGATGGCCACGGGGCCCATCGAGGACGGCTCCAAGTTCGTGGATGAGATCACGAGCAAGATCCGCCGCGGAAGAAAGTCGCTCACCGCCGAGCTGATCCGCCAGGCCTACGACCACATGGCCCATGAGCGATTCACGCCGGCGCTGACCCTGGCCGCGCGGATCTCCAGGGACCCGTTGTTCGCGGACTACGGAGTCATGCTTGCGGGACGGGCCTTTCTGCGCCGGGCGGCCTTCAAGTCGGGCCAGCGGGGCGTTCGGCCCGCGGACGCGGCCACGGATGCCACCGAGGCGATCCAACGGTTTTCGCAGATCTCCCTGCAGTACCCCGAGTCCCCGTTTGCCGGCGACGCGGCCCACGGGATCGCGCTCTCGGAGCTCGTGCTGGGCCAGTCTCTGGCCAACCGGTCCAAATGGCGCGAGGCCCAGGCCGCCTACGAGCGGGCCTTTGATCGCCTCATCCCGACCGGGCGTCTGCTCCGTTCGGGGCGCGAGCACATCGAGACCTACGCCAAGGCCTGCTCACGCGCCAAGAACCGCAATTGCTTTGCCTGGTGCTGGCGGCTCGTCGACAACATCCCCAAGGACTCGCAAGAGGCCGCGGCCATCGCTCGGTACGTCCCCGACGCGGTGTCGCTGAAGGACAAGGCCGAGCTCGCCGACCGTCTGACGGCGACGTACTACGGCGATTTCAAGGACGACGACGCGTTTGACGAGGCTTTTGATCTCTACATGCGGCGGGAGTACGGCGAGGCGGTCGCCCATTTTAAGGCGTTTCTGGACGAGTATCCCAAGTCCGTTTATCGGCACCGCGCGCGGTACTGGCTCGCGCGTTCGTACGAGCGCAACGGAGACCGCGAGAAGGCCCGCACCATGCACGAGGTGCTGCTCTCCGAGGCGCCACTGACGTTTTACGGGATCCTCTCGGCGATGGCCCTGGGCAAGACGCCCGTGAGCTACGTGGACGCGACCCTGCCCACGGTCGTGACCGAGGATCCGTACCTGTATCCCTCCGAGATCCGGCGGCTCGATCGCGCCGAAAAGCTCATCGCCGCGGGGGCGACCTCGGCTGCCTTTGAGGAGCTCAAGGGTTTCGAGGCCCGGCGGGTCCACGGCAACAAGTTCTTGATGTACCTCGCCATGCTCGATCACCAGGCGGGCGATTACCTCGACAGCTTCAAGATCCTGGGCGAGCTGTTCAACCGCGGGTACGAGGGGGTCAACTCTTCGCACACGCTGCGCCTGATTTTTCCGATCGTTTACGAAAGCCTGATTCAGCGCAACGCCGACGTCAACCGCATCGATCCGATCCTGATCCTGAGTCTGATGAAGCAGGAGAGCGCGTTTGACCCCACGGCCGTCTCGCACGCCGGCGCGATCGGGCTCATGCAGCTCATGCCGGTGACGGCGGTCGACAACGACCCCAAGCTCGAGCTCGCTCAGCTCACCGACGGCGAGGCCAACGTCCGCGTAGGCACGTCGTACATCGCCCGTATTCTGCGTCAGTTCAACGGCAACATCGTGTTTACCCTTGCCGGCTACAACGGCGGTCCGGGCCGGGTGCGCAAGTGGAAACGGGACTTCGCGGACCGGTACCACCGCGATCCGGACATGCTCGAGTTCATGGAGCTGATCCCCTACAAGGAGACCCGTGAGTACGTCGGGTCCATCATCCGTAACTACTACTGGTACTCGTACCGGTTGAACGGAACCCTGCTCACGTCGCTCGATTATTTCTGGGGCGTGAGCGGGCCCCTGTCGCATCCGATCCGCCTTTCGGTGGATCTGGACCGCCCGCCCGCGTCCGGCTCACGCCCCAAAGAAGACGCTCAGATCGCCGGGCACGTGACGTTCTGAGCGCACTGGTACTCGATCGCGTCGGCCAGCCGGTTCTTGCACTCCTGGATGATCGCCGCCTTGGCGTTGTTCTCGGCGGCCGATGGGCCGTTGAGAGGCGCCTGAAACTCCGTTCCGTAAAACGTGTCGCCGTTGGCGCCCCAGGCAAAGCTCGTGTGGCACTGCTTGAGCACGATGGGGTTGCCGGCGGGGACCGGCGCAGGGCCGGGGTTATAGCCAGGAGCGGGACCGTAGCCGGGGCCGGCGTGCGGGCCGTAGGGGTTGGGGTTGTAACTCGGGTAGGGGTTGTAGCCGGGATAGGCCGGTGTAGGGGCCGCTGCGCTCAATTGCAGGATCAGGTTGTTGATCCGCTGGCGGTAACACTCGGCCTCCTGCTGCCAGGTGGCCGTGCCGTTCTGGCAGGCGGTGTTGGTGCGGTCGAGCTCGAGCCGAATCTCAACGGGGCTGAGGGCAAAGGCGGGCGTGGCTGCCGCGAGCGAGGCGAGGACCAAGGGGATGGAGATGCGCATGGCGGTTTCCTTTCAAAGGTCTTTGCAAACCTTCTCGCGCACCCGGGGTCGGTCCATATCAAGTCATGTGCCACGCCCCTCCCCGCATAAGGCGGGGTTTGGCCGCGCCACCGGGTAAAAAAGAAACGATGCGTCAATGACTGGGGTCAGACTGGCGCGGAGGCGCGGCCAGGCGGCCATGGTCGATGAGGACTCCCGACGCCTGGACGGCGTCGCCCATGAGCGCAGTCATGCCCGGGGGCGGCGTTATGGGCTCGAGTTCGGCTGAGAAGAGAGGATCCTGGCCCGGGGCGAGGTTCCAGCAGGCCGGCTCCGAGGCCCCGCGGCCTTGGCAGAGGAGCTGCCCTGATCGAAACGAGATCCCATCGGGGTCCCAGTAGACCCAGGGGCTGCCGGTCGCGCCCGGTGCGAGCAGGTTTCTCCCGAGCCACGCGACTTCGCCTTTTGCTCCCGCCACGGCGGCCAGGGTGGGCGCGATGTCGATCTGGTGCGCCTGTACCTCACGGATCTCGGGGTGGCGCATGTTCTTGGTCAGCAAGATGATCGGGATCCGGAATCCAAAATCCTTCTGCGCCACGGGAGGCAGATCCCGCGGCCCGTCCTCGAGAATCGAATGGTCGGCCAGAAACACCACGAGCGTGCGGTCCCCGATGGGACTGGCAAAGAGCTGGTCGACGAA
>DATJFU010000424.1:0-5494 GCA_035495495.1 Bdellovibrionota bacterium | reverse complement strand
CGGATATCCGAAAAGAGCACCGTGGCCGCCACGCGTTTGCCCCCGATGCGTGCGTCGCCCTCCGCTCCCTGATGGGCCATGATCTGGCGGTAGGTGGTGTCCGACAGGTACTTCTTGAGCTCCTGCTTCTTTCGGAGCTCGGAGGTCATCGCGTTGAAAGCCTGGGCGAGCTCGCCCAGTTCGTCCGAGCGCCGGATGTGCAGGGTGGATTCGTAGTCGCCTTCGGTCACCCTGCGGAGGGCCGCCACCAGACGGCGGAGCGGAGAGATCACCAGCTGCGCAAAGAGCATCCCGATGAGGAGCCCGATCGCCATCGAGGGCATGAGATCCAGCAAGATGCGGCGCCGGATCGACGAGACCGAGCGCTCTAGGCTCAGGTAGTTGAACCCGAAATCCACCAGAAACAGGGGCTCGCCGTTCTCGTTGCGGTACACGCGGGTCACGAGCAGCTGTTTTCGACCGGCGTGGTCCTGGGTCCGCGTGATGACCCCGCGGCTCATGAGGAGCGCCTCTTCTTCTTCGCTGAGCTGCTCCCTCGCGGCGCTCGGCGCGGGGGTGGAACCCGAGGACTCCTGCTCGCTGTCAAAGAGCACGGCCCGCGTGCGGTTGGAGATGATGCGCACGAGGACCAGGTTTTCGTCCGTGGCGAGAATCGATTTCACCGCCGGAAGAAACCGGTCGCGATAGTAGAAGTAGAAGTAGTTGGAGAAGTCCTGAACGATGCGATCGGACGAGAACTGGCTAAAGAGCAGGGATTCCTTCTCGATTCGCTCGGCCAGGTCGCGGGCCTGGTACTCGCTCAGGGTGACGTAGACGATGGCCCCGGTGATGCCGTTGACCGCGAGGATGGTGACGAGAAACTTGAGGCGCAGGCCCCAGAGGCGCCGAAACGCCTGTCCCAGCCCCGAGACGGGCCCCAGGCGCCGGAGATAGTGCATCCCCATTCCCAAGAACAGCGCCGCGAGCACCCCGAGCGCGAGCCACGCCGCCAGATGATCGCGAAGGCGGCCCGTGCCGAACGTGTAAAGGATGGCGTAGGGGCCGGCGGGCATGAGGATCCGGACCTTGAATCCCTGGACAAAGACGCTGGGGTTTTCGGCCGAGAGGTGTTCGAGGATCTGCTTCTCGCCGTATCTGGTCTGATGCGAGTCCGGCGAGTTCGGATCCGGTTCGAACTTCGCGGGGCTGACCGAGTCGAAAAGAATTCCACCGGAGCGCGTGAGCACCTGGACGCGCTCGAGCCCGGCGGTCTCGCTCATGTGCTTCTGAACGCCCGGAAGAAACTGGTCTTTGAAGTAGAAGTAAAAGGACGCCTGAAACAGGTTTCTAAAGGTGGAATGGCGATCGGCCAGCAGCGCCAGCTTGTCCTGGGCCACTGACTCCAGCGTCCGCTGCTTGTGCACCGCGAGCGCCGAAACAAACACGATGGCCAATACACCGGCGACGAGGGCGCCTTTCAAGCCTGGGCCCCTTGCTCGGCGGCCTTCCATTGCCGCAACCATTGGATTTTATTCTATCTTGCGGCTATACGATGTAAAAGCCATGCAAGCCTTGCCGGGTTCTCCACCACGCGTTCTGTTTGAAGACACGCACCTTCTCGTGGTCGACAAACCTGCCGGTCTTCTGAGCCAAGGAGATGTCGGTGGCGAGCCCAGCCTCGTGGATTGGCTTCGCGTCCATGTGGGCCGCAACTACGTCGGCTTGATCCACCGCCTGGACCGCGGCACCTCGGGCCTGCTCGTGGTCGGCAAGCGCACCAAGGCGGCCCAGCGACTCACGCAGAGCCTCCAGGACGGATCCCTCGAGCGCCGGTATGTGGCCCTGCTCTGGGGCTCGCTGTCGGCGCCCGCCACGTGGCGCCACCATCTCATCAAGGATGAGCGTAAGAACGAGGTCCGCGTGGCGCGACCGTCCGAGCCGGGCGCGAAGGACGCCGCGCTCGACGTCAAGCCGTTGACCCGCGGCAGCCTGCCGGAGGGGCCCGTGACCCTGGCCGAGTTCACGCTGCAGACGGGGCGCTCACACCAGATCCGTGTCCAGGCCGCCGCATGCGGCCATCCCCTCGTGGGCGACGTCAAGTACGGCTCGGACCGGGCGCGGGTCCTGGGCAGGCCCGCTCTCCATTCGCACTTCGTTTCGTTTCCGCACCCCATGACCCAGGAGAGGGTTGAAATCAAAGCGCCGGTCCCGGAAGATATGAAGGCATTGCTTAAGAGGGCCGGAATCTCGCAACCATGAGCTCGTCATCCCATGGAAAGAAAGCTGTAGCTCCGCAGGAGCGCCGCCGCGCCCGTCGGGCCGACGTGGTGCGCAGGATCCGCGGGGTCTACCTCAACTGCCCGGCCTTGGGCGCCGCCGAATTCAAGGTGGTCAACGTCTCCGAGTACGGACTCGGGCTGGCCACGAGCGACGTCATTCCACCTCCGGACATCGGCAAGGTCTTTGAGGGAGTTCTCCGCGTCGGGCTGACGAGCAAGACCGCCAAGCTCAAGGTCGTGCGCAAGACTCGCGAGATCATCGGCATCGAGTTCATCGACCCGGACGAGATGCTCCGCGGGGCGATTCGCACTTTTTTTCAGCCCGAGCTTCTCGGAGCGGCCCTGAAGCCCATGAAGGGCTCGACCTCGTACCACACGGTATTGCAGGACCCCGATGGCAACGGCATCGACGCGCGCTTTGAAAAGGGAGACGACGGGGACCGGGCCATCGAGCTTCGGATCGAGGTTCTGGGCAACGAGTTTGTCTGGGCCGAGGGCACGAGCCTCAAATGGATGCAGAACGGGCGCGGGATCCCGCTCGACGAGTACACCCGCAAACAGCTCCTGCGCTACGTGGCCAACGTCGCCAGCATGAGCCCCGCCAAACAGGCGCTCCTCGAGGTCGTGCTCCGCACGGCTCCCTCGGACGTGGGCGAGACCGAAGATCTCACGACACCGACTCTCCGCGTCCGCAAGGACGATTAGGGGTCCGTCGGGATCTTTCCGACCTTGTGAACCTTGATCATGTTGGTGGTGCCGCGCCTCAACGTGGGGATCCCCGCCGTCACGACGATCAGGTCGTCCGCCTCGACCTTGCCGTGGGCCATGAGGGCGCGCTCGACGGTGACAAAGATGTCGTCCGTGGGCTCGATGCGATCGATGCGGATTCCCTGCACGCCCCACATGAACGAAAGCTTACGGAGACTCTCCTCGCGATCCATGATGGCAAAGATGGGCGTACCCGAGCGGTACTTGGCTAAGGCACGCGCGGCGCGGCCGCTATGAGTAATACACGCCACGGCGACGGCGCCCACGTGGTGGGCGATCTTTGAGGCGCTGTACTCGACGCTCTCGACGACGGAGCCGGGGGTCGGGAGCGCTTCAAAGCCCCTTGCGAACTCGGCGGTTCCCTTCTCGGCCTCGCGAACCACATCGACCATGGTCCTGAGGGCCTCCTGGGGATAGCGGCCCGCGGCCGTCTCGCCGCTCAGCATGACGGCGTCGGTTCCGTCAAAGACGGCGTTGGCGACGTCTGACGCCTCGGCGCGCGTGGGCGTCGGACTCTGGATCATGCTCTCGAGCATCTGGGTGGCCGTGATGATCGGCACCCCCAGGCTGTTGCAGGCGCGGATCAGCCGCTTCTGGATTCCAGGCACCCGGCCCGCGCCCACCTCGACCGCCATGTCCCCGCGGGCGACCAGGAGTCCATCAGCGACCTCGACGATGGATTCGTGGTCCTCGACGGCCTCTTCTCGCTCGATCTTGGCCACGATGAGGGGATGGTGGGACGAGTGCATCTTGACGAGATCCTGAACCCGCTCCACGTCCGCGGCAGAGCGGACGAACGAAAGGGCCACCGCGTCCACGCCGAGCTCGAGGCCCAGCTTCAGATCTTCGAGATCCTTCTCCGTGCAGCAGGGAAGCGACAGCGGCGTTCCCGGAAAGTTCATTCCTTTGTGCGAGGTGACGGTTCCACCCACCTGAACCTCGATGAAAATCAGGGGGGCGCGAACGTCGGTGACCCGCGCGGCGAGCTTGCCGTCGTCAAAGAGGATCCGCGCGCCCTTGACCACGTCCTTGGAGACGGGGCCCGCGATCTCGGCGGAGATGGGCAGGCAGATGCGGCCCCTCTTGGACGAGTCATCCGGCTCCGAGCCCTCCGGGTGGAGAACGACCGCGTCTCCGGCATTGAGGGTCATGCCCGCCGGAGGCAGCTTTCCGAGGCGCATCTTGGGACCCTGAAGGTCCTGCATGACGGCCACGAATCGGCCCTCGCGGGCCGCCGCCTTGCGCACGCGCTCAAAACTGGCGCGGTGGATGTCGTGGGTTCCGTGGCTGAAGTTGAGCCGGGCCACGTCCATTCCGCCCCTCACCAGGGCGAGGACGGCCTCATCCGTCGAAGTAGCGGGACCCAGGGTGCAGACGATTTTGACTTTGCGGGGGGTGGCCAGGGTGCTCACCCGCCATCCCTTATCACACTAGGCGGACCGAATCAGGCCTTCTGCCGCGCCAGTCGGGTATTGGTGGCCTTGAGCGCTTCCATCTGCTCTTCGTAGTTCTGGGCGAGGCTGCGTTGCTTCTCTTCGTGCGTCATCTCGGCCTGGGCCAGGCGCTGCTCGTAATCCTTGGCCTGGTTCTCCATGTCCGTCCGGTGCTGGCGGTTGGCCTCGAGCAGCGCGCGCTCGGACTCGCCCTTGGTCTGGGCGAGCTCGTATTGGAATTCTTCTTTCTGCTCGCCCAGGCGCTTTTCGAACCCGCGCGAGACCTCGCTCATGCGCTGATTGAACATCCTCTGCTGCACGCGGAGCGCAAAGTCGGCGTCCTGACGGATGCCCGCCACGCGGCCCGCGGCCACCTGGCCCTGGGCCTGGAGCACGTCCTCATAGCGCTGCCGCTGCTCGACCAGCACGCGGGCCTGATCCCGTTTGATGTGATCGAGCTCTCGATCGTGGTCGATTCTCTGAGCCTTGAGCGCGTCGTCTTTGTTGGCCTCGGTATCAAAGATGTGGGCATTGAAGACCGCCTGCGCCGAACTCATCGCGGCCGCGTGTTCGGCCTCGGTCTTGGTTTTCTCATACTGATTGGTCTTGAGGAGGTCTTCATGCGCTTCCTCGTAGCGGTCCCGCATGCCGTCGAGGGCGCGCCGGTTGCGGTCGGTCTCGGCATCCAGGGACTTCTGATGCATCGTAGCAGCCTGCTTGTAGATGGCGTTGGAGGCCGCGGGCGAGATCAGTGACGAGTCCTCGGAGTTTCTCAGCTCGCCGATCTGCTTTTTGAGGGAATTCGCCCGACTCGTGGTTTCGGCGCTCTGACGCGCCATCAGATTCTTGTAGGACTCCGCCTGCGCGCTCAGCGCGTGGTCACTGTTCTCGTTGGCGCGGTCCACCCGGCGCTGGGCCGAGAGCTCGGCGGCGGTCAGATCCTTGTCGGACCGCTCCTCGATCTGCAGGCGCGCGCGGTCAAACTGCGTCTCGAGGTCCTGCACCCGCTTGTTTGAGTCGGAGTTCTGGCGCTGG
>DATJFU010000423.1:0-4219 GCA_035495495.1 Bdellovibrionota bacterium | reverse complement strand
GCTGTCTTCGTCGCGCGCGTCCCAAGTCGTGGCCGCACTGCGAGAGGCCGGTTCCCCGGTGCACGTACTCGGGGCGACCCAGACGGCCATGGCCCTTTTGATCAACCAGGCCGCGGCGGCCTTGGGCGGGCGGTGGATCGTCCTCTGCCCGGACGAAGACCGCGCACTCTCCCTCGCGGCGGACCTCCAAACTTTGGACGCGGGCGAGACCACCCGACCGTTGCCGTTCTTGTTGGGTGACGCCTCACCGTACGGCTCCGTGTCACCGTCCCTCCGCGCGCGCCTCGGCCGGCTGTCGGCGCTCGCCGCCCTGAGATCCGACGATCCGAGACCCTGGATCGCCGTCACGACCCCCCTGGCCGCGTCTTGGTCCGTCATCCCCAAGGTGGAATACGATCCCCTCGTCGTTCACCTGAACAAAGGCACGTTCGCGGGCGGGCGCGAGAGCCTCGTCGAGAAGCTCACGGCCTGCGGCTACCTGCGCGTGGACCCCGTCGAGGATCCCGGAACCTTTGCCCTCCGTGGCGAAATCGTGGACGTCTACCCCGTCGGGCAGCCCCGCCCCGTGCGGGTCGAATTTTTCGACGACGAGATCGAGCGCGTCCGCGGGTTTGATCCCTCCACCCAGCGGGCCCACGCCGACGAACTGGACTCGATCGAGGTGGCCCCCGCGCGCGAGATGATCCTGTCGGCCTCGCATCTGCCGCGCCTGCGCGAACGGCTCAAGGCGCACGCCGATGACCGCGGAATCTCGCGGGCCGTGCGGGACCCCGTCCTGCAGGCGGCGACGGAGGGGCGGTATCCGGATCACGCCGAGACCTGGGCGCCCTTTGCCTACGAAGAACCCGAGACCCTCGTGGACCACGCGGGACCCGATCCCCACGTGGTCTGGTGGGACCCCATCGAAACCCAGCGCAACTCCGACGAGCAGCTCCGCGCGCTCGAGGCCGAAGAAAACGACGCTGTCTCCGGCGGCCGGATCGTCCCGCCGGCGCGGCGCCTGTTTCAGTGGGGTGGCGTCGCGGAGACGCGCCTCCAGGCCACGACCCGCCTGCAGTTTGACCAGGTGAGGCTCGTCGGCTCCGATGAGACCTTGGTCGAAGAAACCGAAGAAGGGGAGGAGGCGCCCCAACCCGCGGCCAAGCGCGTGCATCGGATCGCGCTCAAGGGTCAGACCGACCTCGTGCGCGCGCCGACCCCGGAGGATCGGGCGGCGCGTGTCGAGGCACTGCTCAAGAACTGGAAAGAAGAGGGTTACAAGGTTCTCGCCGTGGGCGCCACGCGGTCGGGCACGGACCGTCTGCGCCAGGCGCTGGAGGTGAGGGGCATCGCCCACACCCTCCGCACGGGACCGCTCTCCGGCGGATTTCGCTGGCCGGCCGAGAAGCTGGCCGTGCTCACGGACCGTGAGCTCACGGGCGGGAGAAAAGCCGTCCGAAAGAAGCTCGCCCTCGACGCGGCGACCGAGGACGATCCGACGGGCGCGGCCCGGCAGTGGGCCTCGCTGCAAGAGATCTCCGAGATCTCGCCCGGGGATTTCGTCGTTCACGTCGAGCACGGCATCGGCCGCTACGGCGGGCTCACCCGTCTCGGCGTACGCGGCGCCGAGTCCGATTTCATTCTGATCGAGTACGCCGAGAACGACCGGCTTTACGTGCCGGTTTACCGCCTGGGCGCCGTCCAAAAATACGTGGGCGGCGAACCCACCACCGCCCTGGACCGGCTGGGTGGAAAGCGTTTTGAACGCGAAAAGGGCCGCCTCCGCGACGCCGTCCGCAAGCTCGCCGTCGACCTCGTGGACCTCTACGCCCGCCGCCGGCTCCAGGCCGGGCCGCGGCTCCAGGCGCACCCCGAGGAGCTCGCCGATTTCGAATCCAAGTTTCCGTACGACGAGACCCAGGATCAGCTCAAGGTCCTGCAGGACGTGTACTCCGACCTCGAATCCGGCAACCTCATGGACCGGCTCGTCTGCGGCGACGTGGGCTTTGGCAAGACCGAGGTCGCGCTCCGCGCCGCCTACGTCGCCCTCGCCGCGGGCCGGCAGGTGGCGGTGCTCGTGCCGACGACCGTCCTTTGCCTGCAGCACGAAGAAACATTCAGGCAGCGGTTCAAGGACTACCCGTTCACGATCGCGAGCGTGTCGGGTTTCAAGTCCCGAAAGGAGCAGGCGCAAGCGGTCGAGGGCGCCGCCTCTGGCAAGGTCGACATCCTCATCGGAACTCACCGGCTTCTCTCCAAGGACATCGCTTTCAAGAACCTGGGCCTGGTGGTCGTCGACGAAGAGCACCGGTTCGGCGTCGAGCACAAAGAAAAACTCAAGGCCCTCAAGCTCAGCACGCATGTGCTGACGCTGACGGCGACGCCGATTCCACGTACGCTTCACATGGCGCTCTCCGGTCTCCGCGACATCAGCCTCATCACGACTCCGCCGGTGGACCGCCTCCCGATCCGCACCTTTGTTTCCCGCTTCGACGAAGAGGTCATTCGCCGCGCCCTTCTCTTTGAATGCGGCCGGGGCGGCCAGGCCTACGTCGTCCACAACCGCGTGCAGTCCATCCGCGAGTTCGCCCGGCGCATCCAGGAGCTAGTCCCCGGACTCCGTATCCTCGTGGGTCACGGGCAGATGGCGGATGGCGATCTCGAAAAGGTCATGGTGGCGTTCTACCGCAAGGAGGCCGACATCCTCCTCTGCACCACGATCATCGAGTCCGGCCTCGACGTGCCGACGGCCAACACGATCATCATCGACCGAGCCGACGCCATGGGCCTCGCGCAGCTCTACCAGCTCCGCGGCCGCGTCGGCCGCAGCGACCGCCGCGCGTACGCCTATCTGATGGTTCCCGAGAGCGGCCGCATGAGCGACGACGCCAAGAGGCGGCTCGAGGTGATCCAACGTTTTGTGGAGCTGGGTAGCGGATTCTCGATCGCTTCGCACGACCTCGAGATCCGCGGCGGTGGAAACCTCCTGGGCGCGGAGCAGTCGGGCCACATCGCCGCCGTGGGCTTTGAGCTCTACACGGAGCTCCTCGAGGAGGCGATCCGCGACATCAAAGGCAAACCGCTCACCCTCGAGGAGATGCACCGCGAGCCGGAGATCAAGACTCCGTACCAGGCGTTCTTGCCCGAAGCCTACATCCCGGACGTCAACCAGCGGCTCTCGCTTTATCGAAAACTGTCGGCCTCCCGCACGGACGAAGAAGTCGATCGGCTCGAGGACGAGCTCCGCGACCGTTTTGGCCGCCCACCCGAGCCCGCTGAGAATCTGCTTTGGATCATCCGCATCAAGAACGTGCTCAAGAGCTACGGCATCGACTCGCTCACCGTGGGTCCTTCGCGTCTCTCGCTCATCCCGGGCAAAGGCACGCGCATCGATCCCGCCACGGTCGTGGCCAAGATCCGCCAGAAGGATGACGGCATGCAATTGACGCCTGATTCCAAACTCGTTCTGGATTGGAGCGGTGGAACTCCCCGCGACCTGAGATACCGGCTGGAAACGGCGCTGGACCGCCTGTTACCCTCCTGATAACCTGTGGGCATGATTCAAGAAAGATTTCGGACGGTTCTGTTTTCCCTCGTTGCCACCCTTTGCCTCGCGTCGCCTCTCGCGCACGCCGCCACGGAGCTCGCCCGCGTGAACACCAAGGTGATCACGCTCGAGGAGTTCAACGACAAATATAAAGAGAACCTGAAGTTCTTCCACTTCAACAAGCCATCCAAGGAGAGCGTGCTCGAGGATCTCATCAAGCGTGAGCTCGGCGTGCAAGAGGCCAAGAAGCAAGGCCTCGACAAGGACCCCGAGATCCGTGAGCGCATGGAGACGGTGCTGTACCACGCGCTTCTCGAGAAAAAGCTCGGCAAGGAGTTCGAGAAGATCAACATCTCGGACGCCGAGGCCCAGAAGTTCTACGACAAGAACCCCGAGATCCGCACGAGCCACATCTTCATCTCCGTGCCCGCCGACGCGGACAAAAAGAAAGAATCCGAAGCCCGCGCCAAGATCGAGGAGATCCTAGACAAGCGCCTCGGCGGCGAAAAAATGGGCTTTCCTGAAGCGGCCCAGCGCTTCTCCGAGGGGCCGTCGGCCCCCATGGGCGGCGACATCGACTACAAGACCCGCGACCAGCTGGACCCCGCGTACTACGCGGCGGCCGTTAAGCTCGGCAGGCCCGGCAAGGTAAGCGGCATCGTGCGGTCCCAGTTCGGGTTCCACATCATCAAG
>DATJFU010000422.1:0-2534 GCA_035495495.1 Bdellovibrionota bacterium | reverse complement strand
CGATCCGGGCCTCGATCAAAGTACCGGGTGGGTCAGACAGCCGAATTCGGACCCCCTTCGCGGTGACGGAGAGTGGAAACAGTGAAAGCTCCACCGTTTCGACCCTCAGGGTGCACTTTGGACAATCCTCGCGGATCTCCGAGACCACGTGATCTTTGACCCATTCTGGAGCGTGACTCCAGAGCACCGAACCCGAAACCGCGAGACCAGCGAGGACGACGGCCCCCGCGATCAGGCCGCGCGACGTATGTGGCGCTCCCGATCCTGGATGATCGCGCCACCCTCGCGGCGTGCAAAGAAGGCTCGCAGGGCGGGCGTTGTGGCGAGTACGGCGCCAAAGACGACGTTTTCGGCAAACCACCAGCCGGGCTCGAGGGCCATCCGGTCATACATGGTGGGGTCCGCCCAGGGCAGAATGAGGTAGGTCATGAAGGCCCACACGCCGATGCCGTAGAGAATCCCCGCCGTGAACGCGCCTTCTGAAGAGGCGCGCGGCGGGGTGAGCGCCGAGAACAGCAGCCCCAGTAGGCCTGAGACGATCCATAGGACGAGAAGGCCGACGATCGGCACGACTGTGCTTCCCACCAGGGCGTCAACGCCCCAGAGCAGGCCGCCCACGTAATGCAAGGGCGCAAAGAAGTGCATGCCGTGGGCGCTCGAGACCAGGCAGGCGATGAGAAGCATCACGGTGCCGGCGATGACTCCAGCCAGGATGCCCGCCGGCACGGCGCCACGGGGTCTCAGGCTGGGATTGACTTGAGCACGGGGTATATGGGTTCTTTCGCGATCTTCCATGGCGATTCCCTCCTAATGGTCTATCGTTGGCTCGTTTTGACTGCCGGCGGCGCCACTGAGGCCGCCGCGCCGGCAAGGTTCGCGGCCAGGCGGTCGTGTTGCTTGAGAATGGGGATCAGCTTGGCGATGAAGCCACGCACCGGCGAGCCCATGGGCAGCTGGTCGTGCGCCTGGGTCAGTTCTCGGATGGCCTGGTCGTGGCCCTCGCGCATTCCGGTCAGAAAGGCGCGGTCAAAGTCGATGCCCGTCGTCTGCTCGAGCTGTTGCATCAACAGAGCGTGGTGGGTCTTGGTTTCGGGGTCGACGGTGAGCATGGAGAGATTGAGGTGCTCCTTTCGCGCGAGCTCCTGAATCGACTGATCCGCGCGCTTGTGATCGCGCATCAGCAGATCGCCATACCGGCGGATTTCGGGCGTCCCGCCCCGCTCCATGGCGAGCTTGCCTGCCCGCGCCTCTTCTTGATTGGTGGCGTGGATCTGTGACGCGATCTCGCTCGGAAACGCCGCATCCGTCGGGGCCGCGGAGGCCCCGCGGGCTTCGGGTGCGAACAAAAGCCCCGCGGTGAATCCCGCCAGGGAGAGGGCCATCCATTTAAACGCCAGAGAGTGTTTCATGGGTTGGGGTGGTGCAAGCCACGTACCCCCGACCAAAAGGCGCGCGTTAGGCTACGCCAAAGCTCACGCAGCGCATGTCGATCGAACCGTTTTGAATCCCCTCATACTCAAACGTCATCCGTTCGCCGGGCTCGGCCGCGCCGAGTGCGACGACAAAGGGCAGGTAGTGGTCGGGGGTGGGCACGCTGAGGCGCCCGGCTTCGGTCTTCTCAAAGTCGTGGACGAGGGGGCCATGCTCGCCCTTCTTGAGCCGCTCCGCGACCCACGCATCAAATTCCACCGCCCAGTCCATGGGCTTGGCGTCCTCGTTCCAATCGATGCGCCGAAGATTGTGCACGATGTTTCCGCTGCCGATGATGAGGATGCCCTCGTCGCGCAGGGGCCTGAGCTTTTGGCCGAGCGTGTGGTGGAATTCGGCCGACTGCTGCAGGTCGATGCTGAGTTGCACGACTGGCACGTCCGCCGCTGAGTAGAGATGACGGAGCACGGACCACGCGCCGTGATCCAAGCCCCAGCGGTTTGTATCGAGCAGGATCGACGTGTCGCGCACGATCTCGCGGACGCGCTCGGCGAGCTCCGGGGAGCCGGGCGCCGGGTAGCGCACGGCAAAGAGCTCGTCCGGAAATCCCCTGAAGTCGTGGATCGTGCGGGGATGGGGCATGTGCGTGACCGTGATCCCACGGGTGATCCAGTGGGCCGAGACGCAGAGGATGGCGCGGGGCCGCGGCAGGCGGCGCCCCAGGTCTTCTACCGCCCGTGTGTAGGCGTTATGGGCGATGGCGTTCATCGGGCTGCCATGGCCCATGAACAGCACCGGCATTCTCTGGGTTCGATCGGTCATTGAAGCCTCAACCTATACCCGGCCCAAGCCCCTCTTGAAAGAGCACTTGCGCCAAGGGTTTTGGCGGTGGGACAATCGCCGCATGAAGAGCAATCGCCTTGGTCTCGCCCTGACGTGCGCCCTTGTCCTCGCGCTCTCGCCTTTGGCCGTATTGGCCAAGAAGCCGCCGACGGCCGCGAAGGCGACGGGCATGTCGTCCAAGAACCGCGCCCAGTGCAAGAAGTATCGCACCGCTCAGGTGGACCACTACAAACAGCTCGCGGACGAGTACCACAAGGTTTGCG
>DATJFU010000421.1:0-3890 GCA_035495495.1 Bdellovibrionota bacterium | reverse complement strand
GAGCTCGGCGCGAACTCCTGCGAGAAGCAGGGCGCGGGCATCGTGATGTTGCTGTAGTGAGCCGCGTGGCCGCCCTCGTGAAAGAACGTCGTGAGGCCCGTGTGCCCCGCGCCCACGCGTCCCAGCACCGCATTGGCGGTGAACTGGATCCGCGCGGGTCGCCACTTGCCCGCCTCGAGATAGCCGGGCTCCGGGCCGTGCATGAATCCGTTGGCGTATTTGCCCTTGCGGTCCAGGAGGTCGAGCACGAGCGACGCCCCTCGGTACCGGATGCCCAGGGCCGAGAACGACTGCCCCCAGCGTCCGAGACTCTCGGCAAAGGGGTAGTAGGGATCGAGTCGCTCGGTGAGATCGCCGGCCGTGTTGAAGTTCAGGTTCCACGGCTTTGTCGCGCCTGGGCCCTTCTTGCTTTCGAGATCGGCCATCGATGCCGCGCACGCCTTTTCGGTGTCGCGCAGGAGCTCGTCGAGAACCTGAAAGAGCTGTTTCTTGGAGAACCGCTCGTTGGTCTGAACCTTGTACTCGTAGTAGTCCGCGTATCCCAGGAGCCGCGCCAGGCGGTTGCGTTCCCGCACCACTTCCAAGAATCCGTTCTGCAGCACCACGGGCTCGACCGAGCGCATGCCGAGCCACGCGGCCTTGCGGGTCGCCTCGTCCTTGGAGGTGGACACGAGGAGCGAGAGCTCGTTCATCGAAGCTTCTTTGAACCCGCCCGTCGCGGGATCGTCGTACCCGAGGCTCATGTCCTCGCGGGCCTTCTGTAGCCGGGTCTCGCGCTCGGTCAACTCGGCCTGGAGCTTCTTGGCCTCCGCGCTCTCGACCACGTTGGTTTCAAAAAACAGCTTCCACCCCTCGAGGCCCAGGCGGTCGTCCTGATTCAAGCCCGGGCGGTCGAGCTCGGCCCGCACGTGCTTGAGCTCGTCGACGTTGGAGATGAAGTTCTTCCATTCCACCTCGGTCCGCTCGAGCCGCTCGGGCGAGCCGTCGGGGAGCCCCATTTTTGAAGACCAGAAAGCGTCTTCTTTGGCTTGGTGGACCCGAAAGTACCGCTCATTGAGGTCGTTGAGATGGGCCATGGGCTCGGGTGCTAACCCGGGCGCCCGTGGGAGTCAAAACTCATCGTGCTTTGAGAAAAGCTCGGTCAGATAGGCGTCACGGTTGGTGTCGTATACCGCGGAGCTCAGGCGAAGTGGGTGCATGATGCTTTCGGGGATGTAGCTTCCGGTGAACCTGAGGTCGTGTTCGCGCCGCAGGACGCAGTGGCCGAGCTCGTGAAACAGCGTTTCTTCTCTCTGTGAGTCGGTGGCGGCGTCCCACTTGGCCTGGTCCACCACGACGGTGGGGGGCTCCCCGCCGCCGATCTGGCAGGACGCGAGGTCACGGTCCGAGGCTCCGGCGTCCCCGAACTTGGCCACAAGCGACGTCACCGGCACGGATCCGTTGTGGAGGGCCGACTCCGACTGAAAACGAGCGACGTAGGGTTCGAGGGCCGAGTCGACCTCGTAGACGTCCGGCGCCTGGCCGCACGCGGATAAGAGGATGCCTAAGATGGGGATCCAAACAGCGCGCATACGTTCCACTACCCCTGATTTTAACGCAGCAAGTCACAATCTCCTACTCCTTCGCTTGAGGCTTACTGCGTCATCGCGGACCCCCGCTCTTCTCCGCAAAATTCAAAGGTCTCTTAGGACGCGCCGGCCCGGCGCCGATGCGTAAGGAGAGCGGTCACAGGAAATTTTTTTGTCCAAATCCCCGGAACTCTTAGATTGTTAAGAATGGTGAAACGCATCAAACCAGCAAGACGCAAACGGCAACAGTGGGAGATCTTGGTGGCCTCGGGCCTCGGCGCCCTCTCGGTCGTGGGTCTGGCCGTGGGCCTCGCCCTCGCGCCCACCCGTTCGACCCAAGCCCGAACCCCCGCGGCCGCGGCTCCGGTCACGCCCCCGGTGGAGGAGTTTTCGCAGACCCTCAAACGCAACTCGACCTTCTTTGAAGCCCTGCGGGGCTTGGGCGTCGCGCCCCAGGATATCTTCAACCTGACCCAGGCCGCCCGCGGCCTGCACGGTCTCGACCGTCTACCCGCCGGGACCGCGTTCGGTCTCATCCGTGAGCCCGGCCCCATCGCGGCTTTTGCCGGAGTCCGCGTGAAGTTTTCCGCGGTCGAGCGGATGGAAGTCCGCCGGGCCGCCGAGGGCCGCTGGGACGCCCGCCTGGTGCGTGAGCGCGTCGACACGCGCCTCGTGACTTACACGGGCAGTGTGAGCTCATCCCTCTGGGAGTCGGCTTCTGACGCCCACATGGACACGAACCTCATCGCCGCGCTCACCGAGATCTTTGCCTGGCAGGTGGACTTCGCGCGCGAGGTCAGGAGCGGGGACCGCTGGCGCCTGACCGTCGAGCAACACCTGCTCGAGGACGGCCGCTCGGTCGGCTGGGGCAGCATCGTGGCCGCCGAGTACGACAACGCGGGACATCTCTACACCGCCGCGCTCTATCGCCGCGACGGCAAGGACGTGGGTTACTACACACCGGAGGGTACCTCCCTGCGCCGCATGTTTCTTCGCGCGCCCATCCCGTTCGGCCGCATTTCTTCGCGTTTCATGAGGTCCCGCTTCCACCCCATCTTGCATACCAATCGCCCGCATCTGGGTGTCGATTACGCCGCTGCGCCCGGCACGCCGATCCGCGCCGTGGGTGACGGGGTCGTGACCGCGGCCGGGTGGAACGGCGACGCGGGCCGCATGCTCCGCCTACGCCACAACTCGGTCTACCAGACGGCCTACAAGCACCTCCAGGGCTTTGCCCCCGGCATCCACGTGGGCTCGCGCGTGCGCCAGGGCCAGATCGTGGCGTACGTGGGGACCACGGGTCTCAGCACGGGCCCGCACCTGCACTTTGAGTTCTACGAAAACGGGCGGTTCGTGGATCCCCTCGGAAAGAAGTTTCCGACCGCCGATCCGGTGCCCCACGGGCAGCTGGCGGTATTCCACACCGTGGCCGACCCGTTCCTCGACACGCTCCCGCCCTGGTACCACGCGGGCGTGACCGTGCCCGGCCCCGTCATCGTCATGGCGGAGCCCGGCCGGCGTCGTTTGGCTGACTGATACGCCTCAAGCCCGCTGCAGAAAATTCCGATCCGCTCCTTGGAAACCCACGCTGAGGAGGAGTTCGTCATATGGCGGAGTTAGTCGTCGGTAATTCGCGAATCAAGTACACCGTCGTCCGTAGCCCCAATGTGCAGAAGCGGCGGATCTCCCTCACGGCGGACAACCTGGAAGTGATCGTTCCGCAGGACACCACGAACGAAGAGATCCAGACGTTTCTCCAGACCCGCGTCGATTGGCTCAAGGAGAACATCGAGGTCCTGCGCAACCCCGAGCCCATCCGCCCCTGGCCCCAGAAGTTTGTGAACAACGCCAAGGTGGCCTTTCACGGCCGCTACATGCCGGTCATCTTGCATTTCGGAACCACGACCGAGGTGACGGTCGAGCAGCAGCCCGACCGCTTTTACATCCGCGCGCCGTTCGAGGTCGCCTTCAACGACCGCGACGTGATCCTGCAAGAAGCCATGCGTGGCTTCTACGCCAAGAGCCTCAAGGACACCCTGCGCGCGCTCGTGGGCAAGTACGCCGGCCGCGTCGACGTCCGCGCCCCGGAGATCCACGTGGGTGAGGTCGAGGGTGGAATTGGTTATTTCAACGACCGCAATGAGCCCGTTTTTTCGACGGCGCTCGTCCTGGCCCCTAAGTTCGTCCTCGAGTACGTGGTCGTGCACGAGCTCATGGCGATGAAGCTCAAGACGCGCGGCAAGCCGTTCTGGCAGGCGCTCGAGGCCGTGTTGCCGGATTACCGCCTGCGGGCCGAGTGGCTCGCGCAGAACCGTGGGGTTC
>DATJFU010000420.1:0-8609 GCA_035495495.1 Bdellovibrionota bacterium | reverse complement strand
TCGAGCACGACGAGATCTCGCGGTACTGACCCGCGGCGGGCAGCCAAACCTCGATGTCGTAGGTCTTGCACGCCGAAAATCCCATGTCGCCCGAGCAGAGCAACAACGTGCGGTAGGGGAGGCCCAGGGCCTGGAGGATCCCCTCGGCGTCCTTGGTCATCGTCTCGAGTTCGTCAAACGACTTCTCGGGGTGGGCGATCTTCACCAGTTCCACCTTTTGAAACTGGTGCTGCCGGATGAGGCCGCGCGTGTCCTTTCCATACGAGCCCGCCTCGCTCCTGAAGCAGGGCGAGTAGGCCGTGAACTTGAGGGGCAGGTTCGCGCCGTCGAGGATCTCATCGGCGACCAGATTCGTAAGCGGCACCTCCGAGGTGGGGATCAGAAACAGCTCGCGGTCGCCCACGCCCGTCTTGAACAGGTCCTCTTCGAACTTGGGCAGCTGCCCCGTGCCCGTCATGGTCTCGCGCGAAACCAGAAACGGCGGGATCACCTCGCGGTACCCGTTCTTGCGGGTGTGCGTGTCGAGCATGAACTGGATGAGCGCGCGCTCGAGCGCCGCCCCCTGCTCGAGATAAACGGCGAAGCGCGCCCCCGAGATCTTGCCGGCGCGGTTGAAGTCGAGGATGCCCAGTCGCTCGCCCAGCTCCGTATGGTCCTTGGGCGTAAAGCCCATCTTCGCGGGATCGCCCCACCGGCGAACCTCTTTGTTCTGCTCGGCCGAGGCTCCCTCGGGGACCGACGCGTCCGGAATGTTGGGCAGAGTCAGCGCGCGGCTGTCGAGGTCGGCCTGCACCAGAGCCAACTGCTCTTCGGCCGCCTTGATGCGGTCACCGACACCGCGCATAGCCGCGACCTTTTGGTCGGCTTCGGCCGCCGCCGCGGGATCCGACTTGGCCTTGGCCTTGAGCTTGCCGATCTCCTGCGAGACCGCGTTGCGCTCAGCCTTGAGCTTCTCCGACTCCATGATCAGCGAACGGCGCTTCTCCGAAAGCTGCGAGAGGGCGAGGGCCACTTCGGGGGACACGTGGCGCTTGGCCAGGCCCTGTTTGAGTTCCGAAATGGCATCGTCAAAGTACTTGGGGTCCAACATACGCCCACCCGTCCTAACACAGCACCAGATTACTCGGCAAACTGCTCAAATTCGGCCCGATCCGGCGCGTCGGGCGAAAGCTGCATGTACTTTTTGAACGCCGTCGCGGCACTCGCGCCATCGCCCATGGCCCTATAGACGATGCCCATGCGTTTGTAGATGACGGGGTTACCCGCGTCCGTGGCGGCGGCCGCCTGGAGCAGGGCGATCGCGCCCGTGTAGTTCTTGAGGTGAAAACTGGCCCAGCCGGCCTCCTGCTTGGCCTCGGGCGAGTTGGGAGCTAGCTGCATCGCCTTTGTAAAGAGGTTGAGGGCGTTGGCGGCGGCGTCCTTGTTGCTCGTGTCCTTCATCATCTCCTTGCCCAGGGCCACCATGGCCTCCGGGCTGTTGGGGTTGGCCTCGAGCTCCTGCTGGAACTCGGCCACCGCCGTCGGGACGTTACCCATGGTGGAATAGAGGGTTCCTTTGAAGAAGTGCAGCCCGGGATACTTGGGGTAGAGCTTGAAGATCTCGCCGAGCTCGTCGCTCGCCTTGTCGAACTGCCCCAGCCGGACAAAGATGCGATACCGCTCCAGGTACCCCAACGGGTCAGAGGGGTTGCGCTCGATGTAGGACTTATAGTCCGCCAGGGCCTTGCTCATGGCGTCCTTGTCGAGCCCGACCTTGTTGAGGTGGACCTTGGCCTGCAGCAGCCAGGTGTAGGCGTACTTGGGATTGACCCCCAAGGCGGCGTCGATGGAATCTTGGGCCAGATCCCAATCCCCCGTTTGAATCCGGAGCTCAGCGACCGCCGCGATGAGCTCGGCCCGGGCGCCTCCGAGCTTCTGGAGCTCGTCCTGGAGCATGGTCACCGCTCTCTGGACCGAGTCGGTCGAGGCCACGCATTTGGCCGTGCCCACGATCGCCTCCATGTTGAGGGGATCGAGGCGGAGCCCCAGCGCGTAGTAAAAGGGCGCGTCGGCGCAAAGCCCGCTCTCGCGCAGACTGTTGGCATAGGCCACGTAGACCCGCGGGTCGATCGAGTCGCGGCCCATGGCGAGCCGGTAGTGCACCTGCGCCTCGGCGTGCATGGACTGCTTCTCGTAGAGGTCGCCAAAGAGCTTGTCGATCGAGCTCCTCGCCCCGGGCACGTTCTTGAACTTCTTCATGGCCTCGGACGCCTCGTTCAGCTCGTAGCTCTGGATCAGCGTCTGGATGTACTTGGACCAGATGTCGATGTCCTCGGGAGCCATCTCGGCCGCCTTACGATAGTTCATCGTGGCGTCGATCATGTTGTTGAGCTGAAGAAACATGTCGCCGATCTTCTCGAGCGGGATGGGCGACTTGATCTCGGCGTCGCGCGCCTGCAGAAAGTCGGCGAGCGCGGCCTCAGGATTGCCGCCCTTGAGCTTACGTTCGCCTTCACCCAAGAAGTAGTACATGCGGGCCAGATCCTTGAACTTGGGGTCGGTCTCGCCCGCCTTGGCGCGAAGAGTGTAAAGCTCGAGCAGGTAGTCGTGGTTCTCGGGGTTGAGCTTGACGGCCTTCTCGATGTCCGCCATGGCCATCGGGTTCTTGTTGTTGAGCTCGTTCAAGAGCCCGTGCAGGTAATAGGCCTCGGCGAGCGGCAGGGGAGGGCTCAGGTCGGGATGCTGGAGAATGTAGTCGAGGTGCGGCCCGGCGTCGCGCAGGTGGCCATCTTGCGAGAAAGCGCGGGCGATGGCGAGGCGCGAACGGACATGGCTCGGCGAAAGCTTGATGGCCTTGTCGTACTCAGTCAGGGCCTCGCGCGCGGAGCCCAGGATCTGAAGGATCTGGCCCTTGAGGTAGAACACCTTGGGGCTAAAGACCTTGTTGTCGGGAATCTGGCTGATGTACTTGGCCGCGCTCGCCGAGTCGCCCCGTCTGAAGAACGCATACGCCAGATAATAGAACATGACGTAGTCGAAGTTGGGGTGGACCTTGGTGTACTCGACGATCCGGTTCTGCGCGGCCTCCGGGCGATTGGCCGTCGTAAAGAACTCGACGTCAGCGATGACGGTCTCGGCGAGATCGACGTCCTTGGCGCGCGAAAGCTCGATCAGCTTGGAGATCGTCCCGAAGTACTTCTCGTCCTTGTTTGAGGAGTCGATCAGGTTCAGGTACGACGAAGCCAGGAGAGCCAGGGCCTGGACGTTGGTCTGGTCCAGGCTCGCCGCCTTGAGAAAGTCCTCCGACGCCGTCTTGTAGCCCGTGACCGTGTCCTCGAGGTAGCTCTTGAGCCCGTGCTGATAGAGTTGCTTGCTCGCGCCCGGGTCGGATCCCTCCGAGATGAACGCGGGTAGCTGCGGCCGGATCGCCGCCGCCCGCAGGGGCTTGGGGGGCGGCTCGTCCGTCCCGAGAAACGTGTCATAGCCCACGTATGCGATGCCCGCGATGAGGATGAGGCGGATCAGTTTGGCCCGATCCAAGCCCTTCTTCTCTCCGACGGTGGCGGAGCCACCGACCGGCGTGGACCGCTGAAAAAAGACCGTGCGCTCTTCAGACAGCCGGTTCTGCGGCTGCATGTCGATTCGCGACGGCTCTGAGGGCTCAAATGGTGCCGGCGTCGGCGCGACGGAAGGGCGCATGGACCGCGAGATCTCGCTCGCCGGCGCGATCATCGTCTTTTCTCCGTCGCCAAACTGGTCGTCGGCGAAGTCCGAGCCCCTTCCTTGGGTGGCCTCGTCGGCCGGGGCCGGGATCGACGGGGCCTCGCGCTCGATCTCCACCGGTTCGGGCGGTGGAAGGTCGGAGCCGCGGCTCTGACCCAAGGCCACGGTGCGGTCCGGGATGGGTGGCGGCGCAGGGGCCGCCGTGGGCGGCTCTTCTGGGAGGCCCACCGAAACGGATTCCAGGTCGACGGACTCATCGCCCCCCACGGGCACTTGGTCGTCGACGTGCGACGAGCCGATGGATTCTAGGCGGCCTTCGAGTTTCGCGAGGAGGAGCTCGGCCAGATCCGGGATCTGGTTGATGCTCTTCCACTCGCCGTCGGGGTGGACGCGGGCGGTCTCGACGCCGGTGATCTGGTTTTTGAGCATGAGGAGGCGCACGCGCTCCAGCTCGAGCGGACCGAGGATCCTTCCGGACGACAGCTTGATCTTGAACTTTCTGCCGCTATCCATGACCTAACCGAACCCGCGGGATCGGCCGTCCTGGATCAAGCGGCAGGAGACTCAGAGTCCCTGTACGGCGCGGCGGGCGATTTCCACCAACGGCGCCGGAAGGAGCCCCACCTGAAGCGTCACCAGGACCATGGCAGCCATGGCCACCATGGACCAAAAGGGCACCCGCGCGGCCACCGTTCCAGCCACCGGCTCCCTCATGTACATGTAAACCAGAACCCGCAGGTAATAGTATACCGACACCGCGCTGCAAAGCACAGCGATGACGACGAGGGGAACCTCACCGGCCTGCACGGCCGAATAGAGCAGCAGATACTTGGCGACGAATCCCGCCGTGGGTGGAACGCCGGCCATGGAGAACAAGAAGACCGCCATGCCGAAGGCGAGGACCGGATTGCGCCGGGCCACGCCCGAGAGATCGTGAAGGTTGAGTCCCTCGTCGCCGCGGCCGGCCAGGAGCGTGAGAACGACAAAGGCCCCCAAATTCATGACGGCGTATGCGGCCAGGTACAAAAGAATAGAGGAGTAACCGTCCGGCGCGTGGGGTGCGGCAATCAGGCCGACCATGATGTAGCCCGTGTGGGCGATCGACGAGTACGCCAGGATCCGCTTGAGATTGGTTTGCGTCAGCGCGATGACGTTGCCCGCCACCATGGTGAGGACCGCGCAGACCCAAAGGATGTCGTGCAGGTGGTTTTCGACCCCCTGGGCGAGCCCTTTGCCGTAACCCATGGAGATGAAGACGCGCACGAACGCGGCGAAGGCCGCTGCCTTGAGGCCCGTGGTCATGAAGCCGGTCACGGGCACGGGCGCGCCCTCGTACACGTCGGGCATCCACATGTGGAACGGCACGGAGGCGACCTTGAACAAGAAGCCCGCCACCAGCAGCCACAGGCCCACCGAGAAAAGGGGCGAGGCGCTGGCTTGCTGGCTCACGACCGCGTTCAGGATCACCGAGATGTGCGTACTGCCCGTGATGCCGTAGATGAGCGCGACACCGTAGAGCAGAACCGCCGAGGCCGCGCCGCCGAGGATAAAGTACTTCATCGCGGCTTCGTTGGACCGGCGGTCGGCCCGACGAAAACCGACGAGCGAGTAGACGGCGAGGGACATGGTCTCGAGGGCGACAAAAAAGACGATCAGGTCCTTGGCCGACGCCATGAGCATCATGCCCAGGGCCGAGAACAGCACGAGCACGTAATACTCGGGATGTTGCAGCCCCTCGTGATCCAGGTAGCGGAGGGAGACCAGAAGGGTCACCGCCGCCGAGACCAAAAAGACGATGTGAAAGAAGGCCGCGTAGCCGTCGATCACCATCATGTCGTTAAAGAGGTTGAGCGACCCGCCGTGGAGGCCTTCTACCGACAGAGCCACGCCGGCGCAGCAGGCTGCGAGACAGACCAAGAACGTCGTCCACTTGGGGTTCAGAAACTTGATCACCGAGACGATGATGGCCAGGACGCACCCGGCGGTGACCGCGAGGTAGGGCATCAGGGCTGTCTGCTCGGCCAAGCCGAGGCCGAGGAGTTCGGGCCGGATGGTCATGAGGGATTCCATGGATCAGTTGCTCCCACCGCGGTTGATCAGGCCCATGGCCACCTCGCTTGCGCCATCGGCCGTGCCCACGGCCACCTTGGCCTGGGAACGCTCCAAGAAGCGCTGGATCGAGGGTTCCATTTTCTGAAAGAAGAAGTTGGGATAGACGCCCATCACGAACACCGCGACCACGAGGGGGGCCAGCACCACGCCCTCGCGAAACGTCAGGTCCTTGAGGTTCTTGTTCTCGGGATTCTTGATCTCGCCGAACATGACCCGCTGAAACATCCAAAGCATGTAAACGGCGCCAAAGATCACGCCCAGACCCGCGATCGCGGCCGCGAGCGGCTTGGTCTTGTACGTGCCCAGGAGGATCAGAAACTCGCCCACGAACCCGTTGGTGCCCGGCAGGGCCACCGATGAGAGCGTGATGATCATGAACACGACGGCAAAGAGGGGCATGACCTTGGTGATGCCGCCAAAGTCCGTGATCATGCGCGTATGCCGGCGCTCATAGATCACGCCGACCAAAAGAAACAGCGCGCCGGTCGAGATACCGTGATTGAGCATCTGGTAGACCGAGCCCGTAGCCGCGATCAGGTTCAGCGAGAACAGGCCGAGGATCACGTAACCCATGTGGCTCACGGACGAGTAGGCCACGAGCTTCTTGACGTCGGGCTGTACCATGGCCACCCAGGCCCCGTAGACGATGGCGATGGATCCCAACGCCAGAAACACCGTCTGGTACTGGGCCACGGCCTGCGGAAACAGGGGAAACGCGAAACGGATGAACCCGTACCCGCCCATCTTGAGCAGCACGCCGGCCAGAATCACGCTGCCCGCGGTGGGAGCCTGAACGTGGGCGTCGGGCAGCCACGTGTGAAACGGAAAAAGCGGCACTTTGATGGCGAATGCGAGGGCAAACGCCAAGAAGAGCAGGCTCTGCACCGAGAGCCAACCGCCGCCAGGGAGCACCAGCTTGTAGAGGTCCAGGAGCGCCATCGAGTAGCCGCCGAACTGAACCTTGTGCTGATAGGCCAGGTAAAAGATGGCGACGAGCATGAGCAACGAGCCCACCATCGTGAACAAGAAGAACTTCATGGCGGCGTAGACCCGCTCTTTGCCGCCCCAGATTCCGATCAAGAAGTACATGGGGACCAGCATGGCCTCCCAGAACACGTAGAACAGAAAGAGATCCATGGCGACGAACGCGCCGAGCATCCCCGTCTCGAGGGCGAGGAGCAGAAAGTAATACTCCTTAGTCCGCGACTCGACGGCCGTGAACGACCCCAGAATCACCAGAGGCGATAGAAACGTCGTCAGGAGCATGAGCCAGAGGCTGATGCCGTCCATGCTGAGCTGGTACGAAATCCCGAGCGAAGGCAGCCAATCCGCCTTCTCGGTCAGCTGAAAGTCGGCACCGTGGGCGTCGTAGGTCTTGTAGAGCCAGAGTGAGAGGACAAAGACCCCCAGCGAACCCAGGAGCGCCCAGTACCCGTGGAGCTTCTTGGCGTTCGTGGGCAAGAGCAGCCCGAGAATGGACCACACGAGGGGCAGAAAGACGACTGCGCTCAGCAGGTGCGAATCAAGCCATGCCATAGATCATGTACCCCACGGTGAGAACGAGCCCGAAAAGAAGGACCACTGCGTACACCTGCAGCGAGCCGGTCTGCGCTAGACGCAGGGTCTGGCCGGTCCACTCGGACACCCAGCCAAAGCTGAGTACGACGCGGTCGATGACCGCGACATCGAATTTCTTCCAAAGCAGCTGCGAAAGGCCGCCGATCGGTTTGACGATGGCGCCTTCGTAAACTTCGTCCACGAACCACTTGTTCCACAGAAACTTGTGGAGGCCGGCAAACCGCTGCTTCCACGCCGTCATGCGGTCCAGGTTCTGGTACAGGCGGTACGACACGAAGATGCCGACGGCCGCGGCCGCCACGCTCACCGCCATCAGGATCCACTCCATGGACTCGGCCACCTCATGCGAGGCCTCAGCCGGTGGAATGACGGGCGACAACCAATGCTCGAGCCAGCTGGCGTGAGGAAAGCCCATGAACCCACCGAGCGCGCTCAGGACGGCGAGCACGAAGAGAGGGGCGATCATCACGAGCGGCGATTCGTGCGGATGCACCTTGTGGTGGTCAAAGCGCTCCTTGCCGAAGAACGTGAGCACCCAGAGACGGGTCATGTAGAAGGCCGTCATCATGGCCGTGAGCAGGCCCAGGGCCCAGAGTATCTTGTTGCCGTGCTCGGAGGCGAACGCCATCCAGAGAATCTCGTCCTTGGAAAAGAATCCCGAGAACGGGGGCAGACCGCAGATCGCGAGCCACGCCACCGTGAAGACCAAGAAGGTTTGGGGCATGTGCTTGCGGAGGCCGCCCATCTTGAGGATGTCCTGCTCCTCGTGCATGCCGTGGATCACGGACCCGGCGCCCAAGAACAGCAGGGCCTTGAAGAACGCGTGCGTGATGACGTGAAACACGCCCGCGGCCGAGGCGGCGACGCCGCAGCCGAGAAACATGTAGCCGAGCTGCGAAACCGTCGAGTAGGCCAGCACCTTCTTGATGTCGGTCTGGACGATGGCGATGGTCGCCGCCAAGAAAGCCGTGAGCCCGCCCACCCAAGCCACGACCTCGAGGGCCATGGGCGAGAGGGCATACATATAATTGAGGCGCGCCACGAGGTAAATGCCGGACGTCACCATCGTCGCGGCGTGGATCAGGGCCGAGACCGGCGTGGGACCCGCCATGGCGTCGGGAAGCCAAACATAGAGGGGGATCTGCGCCGACTTGCCCGTGCAGCCCACGAACAGAAAGAGGCAGATCGCGGTCACGAGAAAGAGGTCTTTGCCCATG
>DATJFU010000419.1:0-3129 GCA_035495495.1 Bdellovibrionota bacterium | reverse complement strand
GAGGAGGGCTCGTGGGTGTGAGCATTGCAGGGGGATCTGGCGAATCGTATCGGACGAGATTTCCCATGCCCGGACGGTTGGCATTGTAGCTATAACCAGAGGTCAGAGCTCTCTCGCGTTTCGGGTTGCTGTCATCTATTTCGACGTCCTTACTGATGTCCACACGGTCCATGTGCTTTGAATAAGTTGTAAGAACACGGTCGTGAGCGTTCAGAAATGTCTGGATGCTCGCCCAGTCATGTTTCTTATGTTTTGTGGCAGACATTAGCGACGCAAGAGGGCGAGCTGTCGCACGAGACTCAACGCTTCAATGTGAAAAGGTTCCGAGTTCCGCGTAGCGTGCGCTTGTTGGATGAGCTCGTCTGGAGTCATTCCGTGGTCATGCGCAAGTCTCTCACGCTGGCGTGACACAGCGGAAACGGCCTCACTCCCAGAGGTAAAAACGACCGTTGATCGAACGTAGCTCTTAAAAAGTTCGGAGGTCTCAGTTTCAATGCCTTCAAAATCCAGCATCGACTCGTTTCTTGCTCCAGCTATCTTCGCCATCTAGATCGCTCCTACCTACTCTCTCAATATAACATCGGCGCACACCCATGAAAAGTTGAATTTTCTTTTAAAAACAAATCCTTATAGGATTTATATGGGCAAAAAATTCCCGGCACTCTCTTTCTGTCGAGGTCAGTTGAGGACTTGAAGCCAGATGCAGACCCGGGATTGCTTTTGGTGGAGATCAATGACGGTCAAGGTCGCAGGGACGTGCGGGTTCGGATCTCCTGGTCCGATTACTTCCGCCGTTGGATTCCGAGGACCGAAGCCGACACGATCATCAAGAACAACCTGGATAATCTGCCGAATTACGCGGCAGCTAGGATCCAAGGCTCGACGACCTACTTTGATCAGTGCAGTGTCTGATCGGGCGGGGGGGCGGGGGATTTACTCCCCCGCCCCATTTTCTATTTTCAAAGGCGGTGCCGAATTTCACCGCCCACGACCGTCAGCACCGCGCGGGCCGTGAGCTTTTCTCCGAGCCAGGGAGTGTTGCGGCTCTTGGAGCGCACCTCTTCGGCGGAATAGGTCCACCCCAGATCCGGGTCGATCACCGTCACGTCAGCGCTTGCTCCGACCTTGAGCGTGCCCAGATCCATCATGCGTGAACCGGGAGAGAGGATCTTGGCCGGCGAGAGCGTGAGGGCGTCCACCCAGCGCATGAGCGGCAACTTGCCTTCTCGCACCAGGGAGTAGGTCACGGCGACCGCCGTTTCGACGCCGATGATGCCGTTGGGGGCGTGGTCGTACTCGACGTCCTTCTCGAGCTCGGAGTGCGGCGCGTGGTCGGTCGCGATGACGTCGATGGTGCCGTCGGCCAGGGCCGCGCGCACGGCCTCGAGATCATCTTGAGTCCTCAGCGGTGGGGCCATCTTGCAGCAGGTCCGGTAAGGCACGACCGAAGCGTCGGTGAGCATCAGATGGTGAGGCGTCACCTCGGCGGTGATGGGGAGCCCCTCGGCCTTGGCGCGTCTCACGAGGTCGACCGCGAGCTTGGTCGAGATATGGGCGATGTGCAGCCGGCAGCGGGTCAGGCGGCAGAGCGCGATGTCGCGCGCCACGATGATCTCTTCGCTCGCGGCGGGATTGCCTTCAAGGCCCAGGCGCGCCGAGATGGCGCCCTCATTGATCAGACCCTTGCCCGAGAGGTTCTTGTCCTCGGCATGGGAGATCACGGGCAGGCCAAAGTGCGTGGCGTATTCCATCGCCCGTCGCATCACGAGCGAGTTCATGACCGGCTCGCCGTCGTCCGAGAAGGCGACCGCCCCCTCGGCCGCCATGGCGCCGAGCGCGGCGAGCTTCTCGCCCCTGAGGCCCTCGGTCACCGCACCGACCGGAAACACCCGGCACCTGCCCTGGCTTCTGGCCTTCTCATTGATGAGCGCGGTCACGCCGGCCGAGTCATTGACCGGCATCGTGTTGGCCATGCAGGCCACGGACGTAAATCCGCCGGCCACCGCCGCGCGCGTGCCCGTCTCGATGGTTTCTTTGTGCGTAAGGCCGGGCTCGCGCAGGTGGACGTGCAGGTCGATGAGCCCCGGCAGGACGAGCATGCCTTTGGCTTCAAAGACCTCTCCGCCGGCGGGCGTGGGGATGGCTCCCGGCTTGTCGACCGCGGAGATCTTGCCGTCCTTGAGGAGGATGTCGGCGTCCCTTTCTACACGCGTGGCGGGGCCCACGAACCTTCCACCCCGGATCAGAAGGGCGGAGACATCGCCGGCGCGTCTCGAGGGAGTCATGCTTTGACCCCCTCTTTCTTGCACCAGGCTTCTAGCTTGTCGGGCGCGAGGACCGCGGCCATGGCGGCCATCCGCGCGGGCACGCCGAGCGCCACCTGGCGCGCGATCAAGGAGCGCGGTGAATCGGCGACCGCCGAATCGATCTCGAGTCCACGGTTCATGGGCCCCGGATGCAGGACCCGCGCATCGTTCTTGAGTTTCTTGGCGCGGTCCTGGGTCAGACCCCAGAAGCGAGTGAACTCCGACGCGCTCGGCACCGGAAAAAAGCTCTGCCGCTCGAACTGGATCCTGAGCATCATGACCGCGTCGGCCTGCGGGATCTCCTGGTCCACCTGCGAAGTCACCCGGCCGGGCAACGCCCCCGGCGGCGTGAGCAGGGTGGGCGGCCCGCAGAGAATGACCTCGGCCCCGAGCTTGGATAGACAGTGGGCGTTGGACCGCGCAACGCGCGAGTGGGCGATGTCACCCACGATGAGGATCCGTTTACCCTTGAGGGTGCCCAAAGCCTCCTCGAGGGTCAGCGCGTCGAGCAGCCCTTGGGTCGGGTGCTCATGAAACCCATCGCCGGCGTTGAGCACCGGGTACCCGAGCTTCTGCGCGAGGTACGCGGGCCCGCCGGACGAGGGATGGCGGACCACGAAACCGTCCGCGCCGGCCTGCTTGAGGGTGATGAGGGTGTCGTAGGTCGTCTCGCCCTTCTTGATGCTCGAGGTGCCGGCGCTGAATCCTTGCACCCGTGCGCCCAGGCGCACGGCCGCGGTCTCAAACGAGGTGCGCGTGCGGGTGGAATCCTCAAAGAAGACGAGTCCGACGGTGACGCCGGAAAGAAGATCAGGAAACGAAG
>DATJFU010000418.1:0-6590 GCA_035495495.1 Bdellovibrionota bacterium | reverse complement strand
AAGAACCGCATCAGCCACCGCGCGGTCGCCCTTCAGCTTCTGATGGAGGACGTGCGCCGCCGGGGGATTCTGTTCGCGCGACCCTGAAGGAAGAATCTAAAGGGTCGCGACGCCCTCTGCTGACCCCAGGCGGGTGAGGTGCTGCTGCGTAGCTCGAGGGGCTAGAGCGGGAACGGCGGCGGGGGAAGGGCCTGAATGGGTACCCGGCAGCGACCCAGCTGAAAGCGGCGGGGCCAGCCCACTCGAACACCCCTCCCCGGCGAAGTCCCGAAATCGGACGTACACGCACCCTCCGGCATTTTTCTCTTGGGCACTCGCCGGCACCTTTCTTAGCCCCAGCTTCTTGTTGCCCTCCCGAGCGCAACAGCGGCTCCCTATTGAATCAACCGGCCTCCGCTCTAGCGCCTTCGTGCGGAGGCACCATTTGTAGCCTCTGATGGCATCCTTGGGCCGAAGTGCGAGTCCTCGAAAACCGGCGGTATGAAGGGGGGATGAACGCACAAACCTTCACGCTCGGTTGGCGGGATGAGATGGCTTCCCTCTCAGATGCGGGTCTCCTTGAGCAGACGATGAAATGCGCCAGTTCCGAACGCGAGCAGACGGCGGCGCTTGTCGCACATCTCTCGGAAATCTACCGGAGGGATCTGGCCTTGAAGCGGGGGTATCCGTCCCTTTTCAGGTACGCCCGCGAGGCATTGGGGCTCACGGACATGATGGCGTGGGAGCGGGTTGCGGCCGCCAGGCTCGCGCTTCGTGTGCCCGAGACTGTGGAGCGATTATCGCGCGGAGAGCTCACGCTCGACGCTGCGGGGGAGCTCTGGAAGTGTCTTCAGGAAGAAAAGAAAGTCGCACGTGGCTCCAGCACGTTGGACCAACCCAAGAGCAATTCCGCAAGTATCCCCACGCAACCCTCGCTCATCTCGGACCCGGTCCCCCAAACTCGTCCTGTCGCGGCGCCCTCTGCAACGGAAATTCGGGAAGCATTCACAAAGGTTTTAGGAAAGACGCGCCGCGAGTCCGCGGCAGTCCTTCAGGAGTGGCGGCGGGAACGGACTGGAAGCAGGCAGGAGGTCGGTGACCCGCCTCTCCCGCGTCCGAAATGCCGACGGGCATCACACTCCAAAATCTGGACCGAGTGCGCTTTCTTTCTCAATGCAGACGAGCTGACGCTGTTGGACCGTCTGCGGGATCTCCTTTCGCACAAGCTGGGCACGCGGGATCCTCACGTTGTTCTCCAATGGCTGCTGAGAAATGGACTCGACCGAGTCGACCCGGTCAGGCGCGAGGAACGCATTCAGAAAAAGAAATCCCGCGAGGAGACCGTGGCATCCAGCGTGACCGCCACTAGAATTGCCGCACCGCAACGTTCCGAGAAAGAAACAGTGCGCAAGGATGCCACTTCGATACCTTCGGGACGCTCGTCCTTGCGAAGCCCCATTTCCGCCCCCCTCAAACGCCGAATCTGGATCCGCGACCAGGGCCGGTGTCAGCACACGGATCCCCAAACGGGGAGAAGGTGCGAAGCCACCGCTTACTTGGACTTGGACCACATCACTCCCGTGAGCCAGGGCGGTGAGAACCAGGAGGAGAACCTCCGATTGGCCTGCGCTAATCACAACCGAAGGAGATTCCATTGGGAGGACCGTGACCAGCCAGTCTCTGGATAAGTAGGTCCCTGACGTTTCGTTGGCTGCGGAATGCATGCGTCCGATATCAGGACCCGGCACGCCTCCTCAAGCAGGCTGCCCGCTCCGGACGCTCCTCTTCGGACACCGCCCCTTCCCCCGCCGCCGCTCCCGCCCTCACTCCTCGGGTGCCGCAGAAGCACCTCACCCGCTCGGATTCAGCAGAGGGCCACAGGGAAGGAGTTTCCACCCCAGACGAGCGTCGCCCACCCCTCACAGGCTCGCCAGATAATAGATCCACTTCAGGTACTCGATCAGCGTGACCTGCACGCCGTAGACGCTCGACCGCCAGCGGTCGGACGTAAACGGCGGTTGGTAGACCGAGAGCGTCCTGAATTCCACCGGCGATTTTCTTAAGACCCGCTCAAACGTGAACTGCGAACGCTTCATGTGGTAGCTCGACGTCACGAGCAGCATGTGCTCGCTGTGCACCCTTCTTGCCCACTGCCTGAAGACGGTCGCGTTTCCGCGGGTATCGCCGCTCTCGGTCTCGAGCACGACCTTTTCTTTGGGGATCGTGGCGAGGACCTCGGGCCGGATCTGTGACTCGAGAACCGTCCAGTCGGCCCTGCGGCCCATGCCCGCGATGTAGAGGATGGGCGGCTGGCTCCCCGGCGGCATCTGACGGCGGTACTCGATCCAGATGTCGGCGGCCGCCTCGATGCGGCCCCTCGCGCCCGCCAGAACCACGATCACGTCATACGGCTCGTGACCCAGCTTCTCGGGGTCGGCGGAGTCACGGTAATCGTAGATGGTCCCGGCGGCCACCAGGGCCACGCCCAAGGCGCCCAGGACCATGCCGGAGAGGAGGGCCGCGGCGGGGACGAACCAAGGAAGGTGTTCGCGGACCGAGAGGCGCTTTTTGGGCGCTTCGGACGGCGTAGTTTCACCTTCCATTGAAAACCTCCTCATCAAAGGCTACTGGTTCGCCCATGGTGAGACAAGCGTTTTACCCCCTCTATGAGCGCGCCGTTCAAACGCCAGAGGTGCACGCCGACTTCTTCGCCCAGGTGCACCGCGAGCTAGCGGACGGGCGCGAGGCGCGGAGTCTGCGCGAGGATTTCTCGGGCACGTTTCTCGTGTCCTGCGCGTGGGTCAAGGGTACCGGCGACCGGACGGCACTCGCAGTGGACTTGGATCCAGAGTGCCTCAAGTACGGCAAGAATCACCACCTTCGAAAACTCAAGCCAGCTGAACGCCGCCGCGTCCGCACGCTCCTCGCCGACGTCGCCACGGTTACCGCCCCCGTCGACGTGGCGGCCGCATGCAACTTCAGTTTCTTCTGCCTCACCGAGTGGGATCACCTGGTGCGCTACTTTGAATGCGCCAAACGCTCATTAAAAAAGGGTGGAATGTTGGTCCTCGAGGTGGGCGGCGGCCCGGGCATGACCCAGAAAATCACTGAGACGCGCCGGCTGCGCTTGGCCGACGGCACGCGGTTTACCTACTACTGGGACCAGAAGTCCTTTGATCCCGTCAGTCACCTGGGCCGCTTTGCGATCCATTTCAAGACGGCGGACGGCGAGATGCACCGGGACGTGTTCGCCTACCGTTGGCGGCTTTGGAGCATCCCCGAACTCCGCGCGGCCCTCAAACAGGCGGGCTTCGCCTCTTCGCACATCTATTGGGAAGAGCGCACCGAAGACAACAAGCTCACGGGCGAGTACGTCCTCTCCTCACGTGGAGAGAACGACCACTCCTGGGTCAGCTACGTGGTCGGGGTCCGTTAAGAGGGAGGCCGAGCCCCTGCGAGGCCGTCAGAGCAGAGCTACGGCTTCGATCTCGACCAGCACGTCCTTGGGGAGCCGCGAGACCTCGACCGTCGAACGCGCGGGAGGCGTACCCGTGAAGTAACGGCCGTACACCTCGTTCACCTGCGGAAAATCACTCATACTCTTCAGAAAGATCGTGGTCTTCACCACGCGGCCGAACCCGGCCCCACCTTCTTCGAGCACGGCTTTGAGGTTCTCCATGGCGCGAGCGGTCTGCTCTTGCACGCCGCCGGGCGCGATCTGGCCCGAGGCCGGATCGAGGGCGATCTGGCCCGAGCAGAACAGCAACCCGCCGGCGCGGATGGCCTGGCTATAGGGACCGATGGGCGCTGGGGCCGCCTTGGTCAACACGGGCGAGGTCGTGGCCTTCTTGGGAGCCGAGGACTTCTTCTTGGCGGGAGCTTTCTTGGACTTCTCTGCTCTGCCGGACGCACGCCGCGCGTCCTTTTTCTTCTTAGGCATGGGTCTGTGACTCCTTGAAGCGTTGGGCTTCGACCGCGCAGATGGCGGCCATATTCACGATGTCGTTCACGTCCGAGCCGCGCTGAAGCACGTGCACCGGACGGTTCATGCCGACGAGGATCGGGCCGATGGCTTCGGCGCCCCCCATGCGCTGCATGAGCTTGTAGGCGATGTTGCCCGACGTGAGGTCAGGAAAGATCAGCACGTTGGCGTTGCCCGGCACGCGGTTGAACGGAAAGTTCTCGGCCGAGATCTCGGGCACGAGCGCCGTATCCACCTGCATCTCGCCGTCCATGATGAGGTCCGGGGCCCGCTCGCGCACGAGCGCGGCCGCCGTCGCCACCTTGATGGCCGCGGGGTGCCGGTTGGAGCCGAAGTTGGAGAACGAGAGCATGGCCACGCGGGGTTCGGTGTTGCCAAACTCCTTGGCCACCTGGGCCGTCATCAGGGTGATGTCCGCGAGTTCCAGGGCGTCGGGCTCGATGTTCACCGTCGTGTCGGCCATCCAGAACACGCCGTTCTTGGTGACCAGCATGTAGATACCCGCCACGCGCCCGCCCGGTTTGGTGCCGATCACCTCGAGGGCCGGCTTAATGGTATCCGGGTAGGCCTGCGAGACGCCGCCCAAGAGGCCGTCGGCATGCCCGAGCTCGACCATCATGGAGGCGTAATAGTTGTTCTGCTTCATCATCACCCGCGCCAGGTGGGCCGTGGCCCCCTTGCGCGCGCGCTTTTCGAGAAACTTCTGCACGTACTCATCGAGCTTTTCGCTCTGCGAGGGCCGGATGATCCGCACACCCTTGAGGTCGTGGTCCAACCCCAGCTCGGTGATCTTCTTGTGCACCCGGTGCTCGTCACCGAGCAGGATGGGCTCGGCGATGCCCTCCTCGCGGATAACGGCCGCCGCGCGGAGGATCTTGGAATGCTCGCCCTCGGGCATGACCAGCGTAACGGCGCCAGAGGCGCCGGCCGCGGCCTTGCGGGCCCGGTTCTTGATTCCGCGCATGACGGTGTAGGTTCCACCCAGGAGGGCCTCGAGGCGGTCGCGGTACTTGCGGATGTCGATCTGGATGCGGGCCACGCCCGAATCCATGGCGGCCTTGGCCACCGCGGTCGAAACCCAGAGCAGCGCCCGGCGATCGACGGGTTTTGGAATCAGGTAGTCGCGGCCGAAGGTGAACTTTTCGCCGCCGTAGGCGCGGGACACGCTCTCGGGCACGTCTTGCTTGGCCAGTTCGGCCAGGGCCTTCACGGCCGCGAGCTTCATTTCTTCGTTGATGGCACGCGAGCGGGTGTCGAGGGCCCCGCGAAAGATGTACGGAAACCCGAGCACGTTGTTGACCTGGTTCGGGTAGTCCGACCGTCCCGTTGCCATGATGGCGTCGGGGCGCACGGCGAGCACGGCCTCGGGCAGGATCTCGGGATCGGGGTTCGCCATGGCGAACACGATGGGATCCCGGGCCATGGCCTTGATCATATCCGCGGTGAGCGCGTCCTTCACGGACACGCCGACAAACGCGTCGGCGCCCGCCAGGGCCTCACCGACGGTGCGGGCCTTGGTGTCGCTGGCGTAGCGCTCCTTGTAGGGGTTCATGCCGTCCTTACGGCCCTTGTGGATGACCCCCTTGGAGTCGCACATGATGATGTTCTCGCGCTTGACCCCCAGGTTCACGTAGAGGTTGGCGCAGGCGATGGCGGCGGCGCCGCCGCCGGAGAACACGACCCTCACCTGTGTGATGTCCTTTTTGACGATCTCGAGCGCGTTCAAAAAGGCGGCCGCGCTGATGACGGCGGTGCCGTGCTGGTCGTCGTGGAAGACGGGGATGTTGAGTTTTTCGCGCAGGGTTTCTTCGATGTAGAAGCAGTCCGGAGCTTTGATGTCCTCCAGGTTGATTCCACCAAACGTGGGCTCGAGGGCGATGCAACAGCGGATGACCTCGTCCGGGTCCGGAGCGTTGAGCTCGATATCAAAGACGTCGATGTCCGCCAGTTTTTTGAAGAGGATGCCCTTGCCTTCCATCACCGGCTTCGAGGCGTGGGCACCGATGTTGCCCAGGCCCAACACCGCGGTTCCATTGGAGACCACGGCCACCAGGTTTCCCTTGGCGGTGTATTCGTAGATCAGCTCCTCTTTCTCGGCGATCATCCGGCAGGGCTCGGCCACGCCGGGGGAGTACGCCAGGGAGAGATCTTTCTGGGAAGATACGGGCTTGGTGGGGACGACCTCGATCTTCCCCTTGCGACCGCGGGAGTGGTACTCCAGGGCCTCTTCATAAATCGACATAGTGCGCTGACCCTATCGCGTCCCCCGGCGGACCGGAAACCAAAAAAACTGACCACCCGAGCTAAACGCATGGCGTCAAGTCATGAATTTTGCACCACAACGGCTTGATGGAGATTAACAGACTATGGCAATCTTTTTTAGAATGACCCGCGTTCTCACAGCGGCGGCCTGGGTTTGCCCTGCACTTTGCGCTGCAGGGCTCATAAGCAGTCCCGCGCGCGCCGATTTTTTCTTCCATCACTGGGAGGACCAACAGGTCTTCGCGGGCCGGCTACACCTCACCCCGAGCGTGATGGTCTACAGCTCCACCGAAAACTTTGAGAACTCCGGCGCCACCAACTCCTTGGGCGCCAACACCAACTACGGCCGATTCCAATCCGACGTCCA
>DATJFU010000417.1:0-2446 GCA_035495495.1 Bdellovibrionota bacterium | reverse complement strand
TTCCGGCATGGGCACCGCGGCCTTTGTCGCGTTCATGGGATCCATGGCCAACCAGCGCTACACGGCGACCCAGTACGCGCTGCTCACGAGTCTCATGGCGGTGCCGCGGGTGATCCTCTCGGCGCCCACCGGATTCTTGGCTAAGACCTTGGGGTGGACGCCGTTCTTTTTGCTCTGCTCAGCGGTGGCCTTACCCGGCCTGTTTTTGATCACTCGCTTGCGCAAGCGAGGGGTCGGGGTCGTGGCTTAGGACCATCACGAGCGATGGCATCCAGTTCTTACGCACGACCCGCGTGTTGCAGATCATGTCGTGCCACGTGCGAAAGTTCGGATCCCAGAGGGCCCAGAGGTATCCGAGGTAGAGAACCATTCCGGAGGGGATAGTCGCGAGCGCGCGGCCCAAGGCGCCGCCCAAGCCCAGTGGGGCGCCGGTAGAGTGCATGACCTTCATTCCACACACCCACTTGCCAACCGATGAGCCCGTGAGACCGACGAGTACCACCATGTCGAGAAACCAGCCGGCCAAGCCCCAAAACGTCCAGCCCAGCAAGATGCCGTGGCGGATGGACTCGTCGACCACGTGGGTGGGCGCGCCCCGCAGGGTCATGACCATGGCGGCGGTGATGCCCCCCATGAGCGAACCCATGCGCTGGAACACAAATAATAGAGTGGCGTCCAACAAGAAGGCCGCGACGCGGGCACTTCTGGGGGCCAGGGCGGTGGGTGGAACCCGGTCCATACCGGACATATCGGCGCAACGCGTTAAGGCCGGTAGGGCCTTAACTTTGTGGTCGCCAGGGACACAGGGATGCAGGGTCGGCCTGAAGTGAACAAAGTGTTCACTTAGCCCGAGCCTCACGACCTGGGTCGCGTGCAAGTGAACATTTTGTTCACTTGCGCACGGCTTATTCTTTGGGTGTGACGACGTTGAACGTCGCCGTGGCCATGGCGACGGGATTCTCGACGTCGTTTCCGCGCCAGGCGAGGCCCCTCACCACACAGAGTTTCTTGCCGCGAAAGACGACCTCGGTCTCGGCCGTGAGCAGGTCACCGTTCATGAGGGGACGCAGGTAATTGACCTTGAGCTCGACCGTGGAGCAGAAATCCTGGGGGCCCATGGTACTGAACACGGCCCCGCCGCAGCTAAAGTCCAGAAAGGCGGACACCACACCTCCGTGGACGCGCCCCGCGGCCGAAAGGTGTTCGCCCCGGATCTGCAAGCGTGTGCGGGCCCGCCGCCCTTTGCGGTCAACCTCGACCACCTCGTACCCCAGCCATTGCCCAAATCGATCCGGCAGGCTGTAGTTCTGCAGGCCCAGGCGCGAGACGGCCTGGTTGGAGGTCTCGGCGCTCGTGGCCTTCTTGGCGTGCGCCGCCTTCTTCTTGCTCATGCCGGACCCCTCTGCCCTTTGCGTTTGACGTAGAGCACCTTGGTCACCTCGGCCACGGTCTGGCCTTCTTCGTTGGTGATCGTGAGCTCAAAGCGCGGCTCCGACTTGTCCGCGCCGTCGGCCTCGGCCTTGATCTCGGCCACCCGCTCCTCGGTGATGTGAAAGATGGCCTTGATCGTGCCCTTGCCGGGGCGGACAAAGCGGATCGCCGCGGCCTTGTCCCAGACGATGTACTCGGGGCCGAGCTTGTCGAGAAGCAGAAGCACCAAGAACGCGTCGCACATCGAGTACATCGAACCGCCAAAGTGCGTGCCGATGGCGTTTCGATTCCACCACCTGAGCTTGAGCCGCGCCTCGATTGCGCCGGGCTTGCCGCGAACGCCGCCCACGCGCACGCCCGCGCCGACAAAGGGCGGGTAAAAGTTCATCACGCGAGCAAGCTGCTGGGGAGTAAACCTGAAGACCTTGGCCATATCAGAACGGCGACGGCGGCAGGCCGTGCACCGCGAGGGCCCGCTCAAACTGCCTGAACGTTCCGGATGCGTCGTCGAGCACGCGGCGGTCGGGGGTGAGGATCGGCTCCAGCGGAAACTCCATCTCCGCGCCCGGCGCGTTGACGAGCTCCAGCCGGCACTTCTCCGAGATCTCCTGGCTGATGGTCTCCCACCAGCGGCGGTCGCGGGCCTCCTCGAGATCCTTGGCCTCGACCTCGGCCAGCCCCTCGGGCTGATAGCGGTAGAAGCGGGGCACCTGCCGGCTCCAGAGAAGCGGCGGTGAGCAAAGGGGCTTGAGGTCCGGACGTCCGTGCGAGAGCTTTCTGAACGAGACGCCGACGTTCAGGTCCACGACCTCGCCAAACTCGGTGCTGACCCAGAAACTGAAATTGTACTCGCCCCAGGCGCCGGTCCACAGGGGCTTGTGGTCGCCCTGGATGATCTCGATCCACGCGGCGGCGCCGTAGATGACCCGCGACCCGACGCGCAGGTGCTTGAGCGCCTCAACGGTCGCGAGCGACACGAGAAGCGGATAGTCCGAGCGGTCGCCGGTGAGCCGGT
>DATJFU010000416.1:0-9014 GCA_035495495.1 Bdellovibrionota bacterium | reverse complement strand
GATGATGCCGCCTTCGACTTCGCGCCGGCAGCGCACCTTGCCGCCCTGGTATTCGATGCCGAGGACCACGGTCACGACCGGGAGTCCCAGGTCGGCGCCAAGGAGCTGGCTCACCTGCGCGGCGCCGTCATCGATGGCTTCTTTGCCCGTGAAGATCACGTCGACCTTGGATTCTTTTTTGAGCGCTCCGGCCAGGGCCTTGGCCACGAGGTTGCTGTCCGAGGTCTCGGGCACGTCCACGTGGACCGCGTTATCGGCGCCCATCGCGAGGGCCGTGCGGAGCGTGTCGACCACGCGGGCCGGGCCGGCCGAGACGACGGTCACGGAGCTTCCCGGATTCTTGTCGCGGAGGCGGAGGCCCTCTTCGACGGCGAACTCGTCATAGGGCGACATGATCCACTTGATGCCCGTGGTGTCGATCCAGCTCTTGTCGCCGTTTACTTTGATTTTGGTCTCGGTGTCCGGAACCTGTTTGATGCAGACAAAGATGTTCATCGCTGACTTTCCTTAGTGGCGACGCCGCAGCGCGGCGTCTTCGTGCAAGCGGATGCTTGCCATATAGCACAACTAAGCCGAAACGCCGTGTTCTCGCAGGGCATCCGTCAGAGAAGTTTTTTTGTCGGTCTTTTCGCTCCGCTGTCCCACGATCAGGGCGCAGGGGACGCCGTATTCGCCCGCCGGATAGGTCTTGGGGAGGGTGCCCGGGATGACCACGGAGGCCCGGGGGACCCGGCCCCGATATTCCACCGGTTTGGACCCCGTGACGTCGATGATCTTGGTGCTGGCGGTGATGACCACCCCGGCCCCGAGCACCGCGCCCTCTTCGACGACGGCCCCTTCGACCACGATGCAGCGGCTCCCCACGAACACATGGTCCTCGATGATGACGGGGCTCGCTTGCACGGGTTCTAAGACCCCCCCGATGCCGACGCCGCCCGAGAGGTGCACGTTTGAGCCCACCTGGGCGCAGCTCCCGACCGTGGCCCAGGTGTCGACCATGGTGCCCGAGCCGACCCGGGCGCCGATGTTGACGTAGCTGGGCATGAGGATGGCGCCGTTTTCGACAAAGGCGCCACGGCGGACGAGTGCCGACGGCACCACGCGGACGCCTTCGGAGCCGGTCCATTTTTTCAGTGGAACCTTGTCGAAGAAAGAAAGATCGCCCGCGTTCACGGGCTCCATCTTGCGCTGCCTGAAGTAGAGCAGGATCGCCATCTTGAGCCACTGGTGGGTGACCCAGGCGCCGCCCTCCTTGGAACAGACGCGAAAGCTCCCGTCGTCCAGGCCCGCGATGGCCTTCTCGACGGCGTCGCGGACTTCGGGTGAAGCGGCCTTGGACGCGTCGGCGAAGGCCGCCTCGATCAGGGGTCTCAGTTTGGATTCAGCCACGGTCCCTCCAGCGCTTGGCCGCGGTTTCGAGTGCAGCCACGACGGCGGGCACGTGCATCTTGACCACTTGATCGGGGGCTTGGCCCTTTTCGATCTCATAGGTCAGGGTGGGCATGTCGCGCTCGAGGCCGGCCCAGGTTCCGAGACATCCCGGCGTCGGATACCCGATCGTGGGCGTCACGGTGTAGCCCGTGAGTTTGGACGCCGCCTCGGCCTCGGGCACGCAGTCGCCGTTGGTGTTGAGCATCGGCTTGTACGAATGCAGGCTCACGATAAAGCGCGGCTTCTCGGCCTCGAGAAACCGGACGAGGGCCTGTACCTCGGGCTCGCTGTCGGGCTGGGTACCCGGAAAGTAGCGTTCCTTGGCCACCTCCGACGTCCAGTCCTTGGTCGCCATGTTGCGATTGAGGTCCACTCCGCGGGAGTTCTTGCGACGCTGGGCCAGCGCCCCGTCGAGGTTGAGCACGGGTAGGAGCACGAGCGAGTAATCCTTGGGGGGATTCTCGAGAAAATGCCGGAGCAGCCCGTGGGCCGCGACCGCGCCCTCGGGCTCGTCGCCATGGACGCCCCCGAGCACAAAGAGCAGCGGCCCCTGACTCGAGCGCCAGCGCCAGGCCGTGAGCGCCAGGCCATCGGCCGAGGTTCCGAAAAGAAACGCCTCGGGCTTCATCGGGCCAGATCCTCCAGCAGCCGGTCCAGACCCAGGATTCCACGGCCGCTTTGCGCCCAAGGTTCGAGCGTCGCCACCCAAAGGGCGGCCTGAATCGCGCCGCGGGCAAAGAGACCGCGGTCCTGGGCGACGTGGCGAAACAGGATCCGATCCGAAGGCCCTTCGTACATCACCGAGTGGTCGCCCACGACCTCGCCCTCGCGGTAACTCTGGATCGGGATCTCGAGACCAGGATAGGCGGGCGCGATCTCATCGCGGAGAGCCACGGCCGTGCCGCTCGGAGCGTCGCGCTTGTGGGTATGGTGGGTTTCTTCGAGCCGGGGCTTGTATCCGAGCACCTTAAAGAGCGGGGCGCTCTGCCGCAGAATCCGGCGCAGGGCCTGCACGCCGAGTGAAAAGTTGGCGGACTGCAGGACCGGCGCATGGTTCGAGTATTCTTCGAGGGCCGCGCGCTGCGCGGGGGTCCAGCCTGTGCTCCCGACCACGAGGGCGGGGTGGAACTTTCCGCGCCGGCTTTCTGCGTGTTTCAAGAACTCGGCGACCGCCTCCGGGAGCGAAAAGTCGATGACCACCCGGCAGGCCATGAGCGAATCGAGATCACCCCCGCGGTCGACGGGCGCGGCGAGGGTGGTGCGGTCCGCGTGTTCTTCTCCGAGGATCCGGCGCACCTCGGTGCCCATGCGGCCGTTGGCCCCGAGGACGCCGATGCGGAGTTTTTCGGGCTTCTGCGCCATGGGATCAGGACTGGGCGCCGATGAGGCCGCAGGCCTTGAGGATGTCCGAGAGCTCGTCCTTGTGCTGCAAGGTCATCTCGATGAGGGGTTCGCGCACGACGGGGCCGCAAAGGCCCATGCGGTGGAGTGCGAACTTCACGGGCACCGGGTTGGACTCGACAAAGAGCCCCTTGAAGAACTGAAAGTACTTCTTATGGATCTCGCGGGCTCCCGCGAGGTCGTTGGCGTCCGCGAGCTTCTGCATCTTGACCATCTGGGCCGGGATCACGTTGCTCGCCACGGAAACCACTCCCACGGCGCCGGCCGCGAGCGAGGGCAGAAAGATCGGATCATCGCCCGAGAGGACCGCCAGATCCTGGCCGTCTTCTTGGAGCTGGGTCACGAGGTCGGTAACGAGGCCCACGTCGCCGCTGGCCTCCTTGATCGCAAGCACGTTCTTGATCGCCGCGAGGCGCAAGATCGTGTCCAGCTCGAGCCGGGCTCCCGTGCGGCCCGGAACGTTGTAGAGCATCACCGGGCAGTCCACGGCCGAGGCCACCTTGGTGAAGTGGTTGTGCAGGCCGTTCTGCGTGGGCTTGTTGTAGTAGGGCACCACGACCAGGAGCGCGTCGGCCCCGGCTTGGCGAGCCCATTTAGAGAACGCGATGGTCGAGGCGGTGTCGTTGCCGCCGGTCCCGGCCATGACCTTCACGCCGGTGCCGCGCAGGCGCCGGAGCGTGAACTCGATCACCGCCTTGCGCTCGTCCAAGGTCAGAGTCGGAGTCTCGCCGGTGGTGCCGCAAGGCACGACCCCCGCCACCCCGGCCTCGACCTGCCGGTCGAGGAGGCGCGCGAGGACGTCGTAGTCGACCGCGAGGCCGTCATTAAAGGGAGTGACCAGGGCCGTCCAGACGCCTTTGAGCCAGGGAGTGCGCGAGGTATCGCCCATATGGGCCCAGGTTTAGCACAGCGCCCGTTCGCGGGCCAACAGGTCGTCGAGGGTTTCGCGGGGTCGGATGACCCGAAAACGGTCCTTCTCGATCAGAATCTCGGGGGGGCGGGGCCGGGAGTTGTAGTTGCTGGCCATGGAGAACCCATAGGCGCCGGCGTCGAGCACCGCCAGGAGGTCACCCTCCTGGATCCGCGTGGGGAGCATCCGGTCCTGGGCCAGGAAATCGGCCGACTCGCAGACGGGCCCGACCACGTCCATCTTGGACCGCGCCCCTCCGGCTGGGCCGGTGACGGGCACGATCTCATGAAAGCCCTCGTACAGAGCCGGGCGGATCAGGTCGTTCATCGCCCCGTCGCAGATCAAGAAGCGGCGCTTGCCCTGCTCCTTGGTGTAGAGCACGCGGGTGAGAAGGACGCCCGCGGGGCCCGAGATGAGACGCCCGGGCTCGATGAGGATCCTCAAGGGCGGGAGGTCCTTGGGCAGTTTGCCAAAGCTCTTTACGACGAGCTTGCAGTAGTCCGCGATCGAGGGGGGCTTCTCGTTTCGGTAGCGGATGCCGAGTCCGCCTCCGAGATCGATGAACTCGAGGGGTGCCTTGAGGCGCGAGTTGACTGGCGCGAGGAGCGCGCGCAAAGAGGCGTAGGCCTCGCGCATGGGCGCGAGCGAAACCAGCTGACTCCCGATGTGCATGCTGATCCCGGCCACGCGAATGTGCGGCAGACTTACGGCCCGCTCGACGGCGCGGAGGAGCTCCTTTTTAGAGAGCCCGAACTTGTTTCGCTTGAGGCCCGTCGCGATGTAGGGATGCGTGCCCGCGTCCACGTCAGGGTTGAAGCGCAGAGAGACGCGGGCGATCCGGTTCTCAGCCGCGGCGACCTTTTCGAGGGCATCGAGCTCGGACTCGGATTCGGCGTTGAACGCGAGGATGCCGGCCGAGAGGGCCGCGCGCATCTCGTCGGCCGTCTTGCCCACGCCCGAGAACACCATGCGCTCACCCGGGGTGCCGGCCGCGATGGCGCGGGCCAGCTCTCCGCCCGAGACCAGGTCCATCCCGGCCCCCGCCGCGGCGAGGAGCTTGAGAATCGAAAGATTGGGGCAGGATTTGACCGCAAAGCAGATGAGCGGGGCGCCCGGGCCCGTGCTTTCGAGCGGAGCGAGCCCCTTTTGCAGCTCCCGAAGGGGGCTCAAGAGCGCCTCCGCCGAGTAGACGTAGCAAGGAGTCCCGGCCGAACGCGCGACCTCGCTGAGACGCACGGATTCCATCACCAGCTCGCGCGCCGGACCCGTCCCGGTGTGACCGAGGGTGCGAGCCATCACTTGCCCTGGGGCGCGGTGGGCGTCGCGCTCTTCTTTTTGACCGACTCGTAGCCGCCGCCGCTCGGATAGGTAAAGGTGCCCGACGGGACCGGCGCCTCGCCGGTGGGATTCTGGGCGGCCGACGAGTCCTTGGGTGGAAGGGGATCGCCCTTCACCCCGCACCCCGCTATCACGCAGAGTGTGGCGATCGTGAGAATGATTTTGCCGCGGTGGAGCCGCATAAGCGTCAGAAGCGTAGCATAAGCCCGGCGCCGATCATATCGATGCCGATGTCGGCCCGGATGTGCCACTTGGGACCGATCCGAAACGTGATTCCGCCGCCGCCCGCGGGCAGGGTGGTGGCGAGCGACGTGAGCTCGTTCTGGGTGCCGCCCGTGTTTTCGATCACCAGGTTCATGTTGATCCCGAAGTAGAAGAAGAGGCCCAGGTCGGCCGTGACGTTGATGTGGTAGCGGCCCGTCACCGTGACCGGCATGACCGTAAAAGTCTCGCTGCTGGTGCCCAGGATCTTGTAGAGAAACGCCCCTGCTTCGACCGCGAGGGCGTCCTGGGCCTTGTTCGAGGCGAGAAAGATCATCTTGCCCAGCGTGAGGCCGTAGCGGGCGCCGCCGCCCACGTAGGTGTCCGTGCCCCCGATGCTTCCGGTGTTCTTGAACATGCCGAACTCGCCCGTGAGCCACTGGCTGTCCGGATCCATGGGTTTGACTTCGTCCGCGGCCAGGTTCTCGAGGTCCGAGTCGTCGCGGTCGACCTCCTCGTCGGAGGACTCGTCATCGACGGCGCCCACGGGCGGGGGGCTCGTGCCCGTGTCCAAGTCGGGGTCGTAGTCCTTGACCGACGGCAGCTCGCTCTGGTTTTCTTGCTCGAGCTCTTTCAGGTCCTTGGCGTCGGCCTTCTTGTCCTCTTCGGTCGTGGCGGGCATGCCCACGTCCTTGAGCTTTTCGATGGCCATGTAGGCCTCGCCCAAGGGGAGCGACGAGCGGTCCTCGTACTCCTTGACCTTTCGGGCGGCGAACTCCTGCTGGTCGGGGTAGGTCTTGATGACCCTGAAGGCCATCATGTTCGCGGACTCGCGCTTGAGGAGCACGATGCGGCCCACGTGGGGCATGTACTCCTTGGCCTCGAGCACGTAGACGCGAAGTGACTGACTGCGGCGCCTCGCGAAGGTCGCAAACGCCTTGGCCTCGATCTGGGGGAGCTCGTCGTCGAGCTGGTGCGGGTCAGGACCCGGAGACGGCGTATTACCCGGTTCCGCGGCCCAAACGGCGCCCTGGGCGGCCCAAAGGCACCCCACCACCCAGCAAAGACGCGCGAGACCCCTACCCTGAATCATGATATGCCGCATACAGTGTATTCTTCTGGTCTGGAACTGTCGAGCCGGCGGCTGATTCTCGCCGCTGTCCTGGCCGCCCTCGCGGTCCCCGTCCTGGCTTGGGCGGGCACGGCCAACCTCAGCCCCGCGGGCGAGGTGCCCAGCAATGCCTGGCGCGACCGGGGGGATGCCCCCGATTCCACCGCCGACGACTCTTCTGATTCTGAGAACGCCCCCCCGCAGGGCGAGGCCGCCGACGACACCGAAACCAAGGACTGGCCCAACCCGCTTCCGCAGCGGGTGCTGCCCGGGCGGCTCGACGAGGCCCGCGAGCTCATGGCCAAGCGCCGCTGGGGCGACGCCGCCCCGATGCTCAAGGCGCTCCTCAATGAGCGTCCCGGCTCGGTCCGCATCGCCCTCGATCTCTCGCGTGCTTTGATGGAACTGGGTCAACGCGAGGGAGCGATGGGCGCGCTGGCTCCGCTCGTGGCCATGTCACCCGGTCCGATGCGGGACCTCGTGACCCGTCGCCTCGCGGTCCTCTCGGAGGTCTTCAGGACCAACGATGATTATCAGGCCTACCAGGACGCCCTCAATTTGCTGGTGGCCGGCAAACCCAAAGAGGGCCATGAGCGCTTTGCCAAGCTCCTCAAGCGGGAGCCGGCGCACGTTCGGGTTCTTCTCCGGAACGCGCAGTGCCTCTTTCAGTCCGGCGAGACCGCCGAGGCGCTCGATGCCCTCCAGACCGCGCACAAGCTCAACCCCATGGATGCCGAGGTCAACGTCTGGCTCGGCCACGCGCTCGCGCAATCGGGACGCGTGCCAGAAGGGCTCAAGCTCCTCCAGGACTCGACCGCCTCGGGCCGCGACTCCGAGCTCGCGCCGCGCTGGTACGCCGAGGCGCTCCTCACGCAGCGGCAGCGCGACCGCGCGGTCGAGGTGCTCACCGCGGACATCGACAAGCATCCGCTGCATCTCTCGAGTCTCACGTTCCTGGCGGATCTCCGGGCTGGTGATTTCGGAACCGGCTCCAAGAGCCTCTGGCAGGCGCGCTCGGATCTTCAGCTCGCGCTCTCGCGGTTTCAGGATTACCAATCCGAGCGCACGCGCCCGTCGGCTTCGGAGCCCGAGTGGATACCGTGGGCGCCCCAGCAGGTGCGCCTCGAGATCGACGAGCTCCTGGGCCGGGTCGAGAGCCGGCTCAATGCGCGCGGTTCGACGACGTCGCCCGCGCCCAAGCCGCATTGAGCGAGGTCAGCGCTGCTCGATGGGCTTGACCTTGAGGTTGGTCGGGCCCGTGAAGAACGCGCGCGGACGGTAGATGCGGTTGTTGGCGTACTGCTCAAACACCTGCGCCGACCAGCCCGACACGCGGCTCATCGCAAAGATGGGCGTGAAATCACGCGAGCGGATGCCGAGCGCCGTGTAGACCAGGCCCGAGAAGAAATCCACGTTGGGCATGAGGCCCTTCTTGGACTCCATGGTCTCCTGGATCCGCACCAGCATTCGGTGCTGCTCTTCGAGGCCGGCCTTTTTGCAGGTCTCGAGCGAAAGTTCCTTGAGGATGCGGGCGCGCGGATCGCCGTTCTTGTACACGCGGTGACCGATGCCCATGACCTTTTTCTTGTTGTCGATGGCGTCGGCGACATACGCGTCCACCTTGGCCATGGAGCCGATCTCCTTGAGCATGATCATGACGGCTTCGTTGGCGCCGCCGTGCAGAGGCCCCTTGAGCGAGCAGATCGCGCCCACGATGTCGCTGTAATAGTCGCTGGTCGTCGACGCGACGACGCGAGCGGTGAACGTCGAAGCGTTCAGCTCATGGTCGGCGTGGAGAACGAGCGCCGTATCGTAGAGGCGTTCTTCTTCGGCCGTCGGCGCCTTGCCGCGGACCATGTTCAAAAAGTTCCACGCAATGGTCTTACCCGGCTGCGCCGCGACGGGCTTTTGCCCCTGTTCATAACGCGACAGGGCGGCCACGATGGGACCGAACGCGCCGGTCAGACGCAGCGCGAGTTTGCGTGTGTTGGCGGGCGAGATGTCCTCGACATTGCTGCTGTCCAACAATGCGTAGTGCGAGATCGCCGTGCGCAGCTTGGACATGGGGTGCGCTTGGGTGGCGGCGATCTTCTCGAGCACCGGCATGAACTCCGACGGGAGATTCATGGACTGGTGCAGGTCCTGGGAGAAAGCGTCGAGTTGCGCGCGGTTGGGAAGTTTTCCCTCCCACAGCAAGTAGACGATCTCTTCAAAGCCGCAGTGCTCTGAAAGGTCCTCGATGGTGTAGCCCCGGTACAGAAGCGTCACGTCAAAGATCGTGCTGATCTCGCTCGTGCACGCGACGATGTTCTCAAGCCCTTTGTTTGCGCTCTCGGGGATGTCTGCCATAGCCACCTCTTAGTTCATCTTCCTCGCGTTTTGAACGGCGTGCTGAAAAAGGTTACGGCGCACCGCCGCAAGTCTTGACGACTTCTAGAGCAACAACCTATGAATTTTGTCTCCCGGGGGGAAGGGTCGACGTGGCTGGCGGAAACACCTTTGTAGCTATTGCTGGAAACATCGGGACGGGCAAAACCACCCTGACCGAGCTTCTTTCCAAGCGCTTTTCGTGGAAACCGCATTTCGAGGCGGTCACCGACAACCCCTACCTGGCGGACTTCT
>DATJFU010000415.1:0-2165 GCA_035495495.1 Bdellovibrionota bacterium | reverse complement strand
AGCTGGCCGATGCGCTCGCTGTCGGCCTCGATGCCGACGACCATGTTGTCGGTGAAGGAGACGGCGGCGTCGCCGAGCAGGCGGATGCTCTGCAGGGTGTTGAAGACGATCACGGGCTTGAAGACGTTGAGCTCGAAGTGGCCGGTGGCGCCTCCGATGTTGACGGCGACGTCGTTGCCCATGACCTGGGCGCAGACCATCGTGAGCGCTTCGCACTGAGTGGGGTTGACCTTGCCCGGCATGATCGATGATCCCGGCTCGTTGTCGGGGATGTGGATCTCGCCGATGCCGCAGCGGGGGCCCGACGCGAGCAGCCGGACGTCGCTCGCGATCTTGAAGAGCGCCGAGGCGGCCGTCTTGAGGGCGCCGTGCATCTCGACAAAAGCCTCGTGTCCCGCCATGTAGGCGAACTTGCTCCCGGCCGTGCGGATCGGCAGGCCCGAGAGGTCAGCGATCCTCGCGGCGACTTTGACGTCGTATCCATCGGGCACGTTGAGGCCGGTTCCGACCGCCGATCCGCCGAGCGGGATCTCGGCCAGGTGCGGGAGCGCGTTTTCGATGGCCTTGATCGAGCTCGCGAGCTGGGCGGCGTACCCCGAGAACTCCTGACCCAGGGTCAGGGGTGTCGCGTCCATTAGGTGCGTGCGCCCGATCTTGGTGATCTTCATGAAGGCCTTGGCCTTGGAGGTCAGGGTCTTCTGAAGCGCCTTGAGCTTGGGCAGAGTCGTTCTGAACACCATCTCGTAGGCCGCGATGTGCATGGCCGTGGGATAGGTGTCGTTGGAGGACTGCGACTTGTTGACGTCGTCGTTGGGGTGGATCGGTTTTTTGGAGCCCACCTCGCCCCCGAGAATCTGAATCGCCCGGTTCGAGATCACCTCGTTGGCGTTCATGTTGCTCTGGGTGCCCGAGCCTGTCTGCCAGATCACGAGCGGAAACTCGCCGTCGTGTTTGCCCGCGAGGATCTCGTCGCAGACCTTGGCGATGATCTCGGCCTTGTCCTTGGCGAGCACGCCGCACTCCTCATTGGCGAGGGCCGCGGCCTTCTTGAGGACGGCAAAGCCGCGGATGACTTCGATGGGCATGCGCTGGTCGGCGCCGCCGATCTTGAAGTTCATGAGAGAACGTTGGGTCTGGGCCCCCCAGAGCTGGTTCGCGGGGACCTTGACCTCACCCATCGTATCGCGTTCGACGCGGAATTCCGGCATGGGCGTACCTTACCGCAGGCCGAACCGCTCAGTCCACCGGACGCTGGACGCGTCTCCGGGCCTAGCGACGGGCGGACTTATGGCGGGGCTTGGGCTTGCGGGCGGCGCCTTTGGGGGCGGATTTAACGGGTTCGACCGGAGTGATCGAAGCCGTCCTCATGCCCTGGGCCGAGGGCCGGCCCACGACGCCCACCGGGGGGCCGTCAGAAGCCGAGGTCCGGTCCGCGTCGTCGTCGCCCAAGAGCTCCTTCTTGAGCTTGGTGTAGAGCTTGATGTACCGGCGCATGACGTGCTGCGGATAATCCTTGGGCCAGACGTTCTTGTGCAGCGACCTGCTCACGTTCTTGGCGCCCATGTTGTACGCCGAGAGGTAGAGCCGGCTGTGTGAGTCGAACTCGTCGCGCAGGTGGGCCAGGTAGGCCGCTCCCAGTTGGATGTTGACCACGGGGTCCTTGAGGGACTGGGCTCCGCGCCAGGGCATGTGGTAGCGCTTGGCGATCCACGCGCCGGTCGCGTTTCTGAGCTGCATCATGCCGATCTCGCCCACGGGGCCCTTGGCGGTGGGGTTGAACGCGCTTTCGCCGTCGATGACCGCCACCAAAAACAGGGGATCAAAGCCGTAACGGCGGGCTTCAAACATGATCGTCTGCGAGATCTCGGGCGACGACGTCTTCCACTTCACCGGAAGCTTGCCCTCGACCTGCTTGTTGATGAAACCGTCGATATTGTCCGCGAGCTCGCCGTTCTTGACGACGCTGCGCTGGTAGTACTTTCCGAGGAGTTCTTTGGCCTGCGTGAGGCGGTTCTCCACGTCGAGCTTGTCGAAGAGGCTCACTTGGGGAGCCGGCGGGTGCGCGGCCTGATTGGCATCCAGGGCGTACTTCGCCCCGCCGCTGATCAGCGTGAGCAGAAGGAGGCCTAGGGTCAGTCTCCAGTACATGACTCGTCTCTTCTCTC
>DATJFU010000414.1:0-5607 GCA_035495495.1 Bdellovibrionota bacterium | reverse complement strand
CAGATCAAGAACCCCGTGATGTTCGTGGTGGAGATCGGTAGCGTCCTGACGACGCTTGCCTTCGCGGCGGATCTCCTCGGTCACCGGTGGTCCGAGGCCGGCTTCAGCGGCCAGATCACGCTTTGGCTCTGGTTCACCGTGCTCTTCGCGAACTTCGCCGAGGCGCTGGCCGAGGGACGGGGCAAGGCGCAGGCCGAGGCCCTTCGGCGTGCGCGCACCGAGACCATGGCCTTTCGCAAGACCAAGAAGGGCGACCTTGAAAAGGTCCCTTCTTCTTCGCTTCGCAAAGGAGACGTGGTCGTGGTCGAGGCCGGGCAGGCCATTCCCGCGGACGGCACCGTCGTCGAAGGGGTGGCCTCCGTCGACGAGTCCGCCATCACCGGCGAGTCCGCGCCCGTGATCCGGGAGGCGGGCGGGGACCGCAGCGCCGTAACGGGCGGCACCACCGTCCTTTCGGACCGGATCGTGATTCAGATCACGACCAACCCCGGAGAGTCCTTTCTCGATCGGATGATCGCGCTCGTCGAAGGCGCGGTCCGCCAGAAGACCCCCAACGAGATCGCGCTCAATATTCTCCTGGCCGGCCTCACCATCGTGTTCTTGCTGGCGACCGTGACGCTGCAGCCCTTTGCCCTGTACAGCAAGACTGAGGTCTCGCTCGTGATCCTGGTGTCGCTCCTGGTCTGCTTGATCCCGACGACCATCGGCGCGCTTCTCTCGGCCATCGGCATCGCGGGCATGGACCGGCTGGTCCAGCGCAACGTGCTGGCCATGTCCGGACGGGCGGTCGAGGCCGCGGGCGACTGCGACGTCCTGCTTCTCGACAAGACCGGGACCATCACCATCGGCAACCGCATGGCCACCGAGTTTCTGCCCGCGAGCGGCGTGACTCCCCAGGAACTCGCCGAGACCGCATCCCTGGCGTCGGGCGCGGACCTGACGCCCGAGGGCCGGTCCATCGTGACTCTCGCGGCCAAGATGGGCTGCGCCGTGGAGACTCCGCGCGACGCGGAGGTGATTCCCTTCACCGCCGAGACCCGCATGAGCGGTGTCAATTTTGGTGGAAAGGAAATCCGCAAGGGCGCCATGGACGCCGTGGCGGGCTGGCTCCGGGGCAAGAAATCGTCCCTGCCGGACGACGTCGCCGAGTCGGTCAAGCGCATCGCCAGCCAGGGCGGCACGCCCCTCGTCGTGGCAGGCGACAAGCAGGCCCTGGGGGTCATCCACCTCAAGGACATCGTCAAGCCGGGCATCCGCGACCGTTTTGAGCGCATCCGGGTCATGGGGATCAAGTCCATCATGATCACGGGCGATAACCGCCTCACCGCGGCAGCCATCGCCAAGGAGGCGGGCGTCGATGATTTTCTGGCCGAGGCCAAGCCCGAGGACAAACTCGCACTCATCAAGAAGTACCAGGTCGAGGGCCGGATGGTGGCCATGTCAGGCGACGGCACCAACGACGCGCCGGCCCTGGCCCAATCCGACGTGGGCCTGGTGATGAACACGGGCACGCAGGCCGCCCGCGAGGCCGGCAACATGGTGGATCTGGACTCGGACCCCACCAAAGTCATCGAGATCGTGGAGATCGGCAAGCAGCTCTTGATCACGCGCGGATCCCTCACGACCTTCAGCATCGCCAACGACGTGTCCAAGTACTTTGCGATCATCCCGGCGATCTTCGCGGCGACGATGCCCGCCCTGGGCGCCTTGAACATCATGGGACTTGCGAGCCCCAAGTCGGCGATTCTCTCGGCGGTGATCTTCAACGCCGTGGTCATCATCTTCCTGATTCCGCTCGCGCTGAGGGGAGTGACCTATCGGCCCATGTCGCCGACGCGCATTCTTCGCCGCAACATTCTGATCTACGGCGTGGGGGGCGTGATCATTCCCTTTGCGGGAATCAAGCTGATCGATCTCATCATCAATGCCCTGGGATTGGTCTAGGAGAAAGCCATGTTGAAGCTCTTTGTACGTTCGACGATCATGACCTTGGTTCTCGCGGTGATTCTCTGCGGGGCCTACCCGCTCCTCGTGACCGGGGTGGGGCGGCTGCTCTTTCCGAACGCCTCCACCGGGAGCCTGGTCAAGGCGGAGGACGGACGCATCGTGGGGTCGAGCCTCATCGGTCAGCCCTTTGCCAAGCCGGAGTACTTTCACCCGCGCCCATCGGCGGCGGGGAGCGGCTACGACGGGGCGTCTTCTTCTGGTACGAACCTGGGGCCGACGAGCCAGAAGCTCGCGGACCAGGTGAAAGCGGCTGTCGAGGCGGTTCTCAAGGAGAACCCCACGCTCAAAAAAGGCGCGATTCCCCCGGACATGGTGACCAGCTCCGCGAGCGGGCTCGATCCCCACATCTCGCCCGAGAACGCCCTGGCCCAGGCCGACCGGGTGGCCACGGCCCGGGGGGTGAGTGCCGATCAGGTCCGGGATCTCATCAAAGAGCGCGTCGAAGGGCCCCAGTGGCGGCTCTTTGGCGAACCAGCGGTCAACGTGCTCCTTCTGAACCTCGACCTTGATCGAAAGCTGGCCAAGGCCAAATGACGGCCGCGGCGCCGCCGCCGATCAATGTTTCGCTTTGAACGCGGCGTGGGCGGCTTTTTTCACCGCCTCGATGGACTTGAGGAGCGAGGCTTGCTTGGCCTTGTCCTTGGATTCCACCGCCACCTGGAGCTCCTTGAGCAGATCCAGAAGCTCCTGGGCCTTGGTCACCACCGCGGCCGCATCCGCCGGCTTCACGAGGGGCAGATTCGTCACCCACGCCGGGTTGTCGTGCAGGGTCTGGGCCTGGGTGATCATGTCGGCCACGAGGTCCTTGCCATCGGTGCCATCGCACAGAAAATCCGAGGGGTCCTCGAGGCAATCCAGGTCCTGCATCATCGAGTGCATGACCTTGCCCAAGGGGCCAAAGAGCTCGGCCAGGGCGACGGCCGAGGTTCCGGTGACGAGCAGAAGGGCAATGACGAGTGTACGGCGCATGGTCGATCTTTTACGAAGGGTGACGCTTAGTGTCAACGATGTAACCCGTTTGACAACCCCCCGTCGGCATGGGGAAATCCCCCCATGCGCATCCTCGCGATCGCCCTCATGGGTACGGCTGGCGTCCTGGCCCGATATGGCCTGTATCTCTGGATTCCCAAGGTCCTCGCCCCTCCGTTTCCGTATCCCACGCTCATCATCAACGGGGTGGGTGCGTTTTTGATCGGTCTCCTTTTTGGATGGGACGGCGGGCGGTGGGTGATCTCCGACGGCCTCAGGCTCGGCCTGGGTGTGGGTTTCTTGGGCGGCTTCACGACCTTCAGTTCGTTCTGTCTCGAGACCGTGCGGCTGGTGGAAATGGGTCAGACCGGCCTCGCCGTGTCGTACGCGGTATTGAGCAATGTGCTGGGGATGGCCGCCTGCTTCGGGGGCATCGCCCTCTCAAAATAACCCGTTCTCGTTCGGCGACATCAACTCCATCATCTGGCCCACGTCCCAGAGTTCGGCGATCTGGTCGCCCTCGAACCTGAAGATATGCACGACCGCGATCCCCGGTAGCACGGGGTCCTGTCGGATCACGTGCGAATGGGTGATGATCGTGTCACCCGCCTCGTAGACGTGCTTGATCTCGATGGCCTTGTTGGGATTTTTTTTGGAAGCTTCTTCCATCGCCAGCAGGAGGCTCTGACGGTCACCCTTGAAGTACTGATTGTGGTGGATAAAGCCGGGCGCGACGAACTTGTCGTAGGCGGGCCGCACCTGGCCGGCGCTCGCCATTCTCAGAAACGAGATCGCGATTTCTTTTTTCTGCATGGACAACTCCTACCCCGGGGAGGTGGCCAAAGCCAGACGCCCCGGGGCAGGCGACTCAGTTAGGCGGAGTCGATCTCAATGAAAGTCGTCGCCGCGATCGTCGTCCCAGTCGTCGTCGCGACTGCCGCGGCGGTCGTCGTAGTCCCGATCCTGGCGGGAGGCGCGCCCACCCATGTTGGCGGTCTCACGCTGCCTCTCGGGGTCCATGGAGGCAAAGCCGCGGCGGTTGCCGCCGCGGCCATTATCGTCATTATTGTCCACGTAGCGTGACCGGCTGCGGCGCCCATAGCGGTCATCGTCGTCGCTGAAGCGAGAGCGCGCGCGGCCACCACCGCCGCCGTGCGAGGCTTCGCCACCACGGCGGGCGATTTCTCGCTGTTCCCTGGGATTCATGGCGGCAAAGCCACGGGGCCCGCGGTGTTCAGCCTCGCCCCCGCGGCGGGCGATCTCACGCTGCTCGTCCGGATCCATGGCGGCGAACCCGCGAGGACCGCGGTGTTCGGCCTCGCCACCCATCCGGGCGATTTCGCGTTGCTCATCCGGATCCATGGCGGCGAACCCGCGGGGACCGCGGTGCTCGGCCCGGCCGCCCATGCTCGCGATCTGGCGTTGACGGTCGGGGTCCATGGCGGCAAAGCCCCGGCGGCTGCTACCACTCCGGCTCCGCCGGTCATCATCCCAACTGGATCGGCTCCGGCTCGAGGACGAGCTGCGCCCGCCTTGCGAAGCCTTGCCGCCCGAGCGCGAAATCCGGCTGCGCGCCGAGCGGCTCAATGTCGCGAAGCCCCGCCGAGAACTCGAACGTGAACTAGTCTGTGCTCTAGCCATAAAAGTAGGCTCCTTTTCTATGCGGACTCATCAAAGCAAGGGAGGTGCCATGGTTTGGCGATGTCAAGCCGACTTCTTCAGCTGCGAGAGTTGGGTCTTGATCCCATCGCGCATGCGCTTGGGCACCAGATCCACGACGAGATCGTAGCCGGGTCCCACAAAGGTCTGTTTGCGGACGATCGACTTGAGGGCGTCAAAGGCCTCGCCGATCTGAATCGCATCGTTTTCAGAAAAAATTTTCTTAGCCACGTCAAAAACCTCCGTCTCCTCGGTTTCGACGTGACGAAGAAGATCGTCTCTCAGCTTCTTGGCGAGCCGGGTCCACTCGGCATCGACGGATTCGCGCGCCTGAAGGCTGCGCAATTCACTCTCGGCCCGCGCGTGTTCGGCGTAGGAGTGGGAGATGAGGGACTTGCCTTGGGCGCTATCCCGGATGGGGTTGTAAAAGAGAGCTTCTTCGGCCCGTGCGTGGGGCACGAGCTCGTCGGCAATGCGGTCGACCAGGCTCTTCCACTCATCGCTGTCGCTTTGAGCCGACGAAACCAATTGGTCCAGCAGGGATTCGATTTTTTCGTGATCCTTTTCGAGCGCGTCGTAAATGGTCATGGCGGTTCCTCCGATGGTTACCGGAGGTTGCAAGTCCCGAACCGAGGGGCATAAGGCCTCCCCCGGGGCTTACGCGCCGAGTTTGAGATTATAGAGAAGGAGAAAGAAGAAGGCCGCGGCCGCGACCGAGCCATGGGCGGCCGCGAGCCATCGGGGCAGGGCGGTGCCCCGTACGTCCTGGACCACGAGAAGGATGGCGCCCGTGGCCGCCACCGCGAGAAGGGTGAGGCTTTCGATGGGGCCCGCGTCCCTTCGCAAGCTATACAAAAGAAGCAGGACAAGCCCCACCGCGGCAAAACCGCCGTGGGTGACCACCAACCCTCTCGGCGTTTCTTGATCGACCACTACCTGAGTGAACAGATAGGTCCCGAGGATGGCGGTGAG